>NZ_DEYI01000003.1:97947-109411 GCF_002364475.1 Idiomarina sp. UBA3162 | reverse complement strand
GCTTTATATTTTTACGAGGAATACGTTTACTTCCGCCGCGTGCAGGAATCACCATCAGCACACTCATGTTAAGACCTCATGCAAAGTCGCAATAACCTGTTGCTGATCGCTTTCAGTTAAACTAGCAAACATCGGAATGCTAATCGCCTCACGGTAGTACGCCATCGCTTGCGGAAATTGGCCAGGCTTAAAGCCCAGTTGTTGATAGTAAGGTTGAGTATGTACCGGAATATAGTGCAAGTTAACACCGATACCTTTTGCCCTGAGCTCACTAAACACTTGGGCATGGCTTTTAGTCAACTTGTCGGTCTCTAACCGAATAATATACAGATGATAACCCGAGTAGCTATCGGGGTGCTGCCAAGGCAGTCGTATGGGTAAATCCGCCAATTGCTCGTTGTAGTGCGCTGCAACGCGATGACGTGCCGCAACAAATGCTTGTAAGCGTTGTAGCTGGCTCAACCCTAAAGCCGCTTGCATTTCAGTCATCCGATAGTTGTAGCCCAAGCTTAATTGTTGATAATACCAGTCGCCATCAGGTACTTGAGTCATCTGTTCAGGATCACGCGTAATACCATGACTGCGCGCCAAACGCATGCGCTCGGCCAGTTGCTCATCATTTGTGAGCGCCATACCGCCCTCGGCAGACGTAATAATTTTAACGGGATGAAAACTGAATACCGTGATATCACTGTAACGGCCGTTGCCGATAGGCTCATCTTGATAACGCCCGCCCACAGCGTGAGATGCATCTTCGATAATCGCTATTCCGTAATCTGCGGTTAGATTACGGATGGCCTGCATTTCGCACGGCTGACCTGACAAGTGAACGACGACGAGCACTTTCGGTAAAGTATGCGTTTGCGCGGCAGTCTCTAACTTCGCAGCTAGGGCTGAAACCGATAGATTATAAGTATTAGGATCGATGTCGACAAAGTCGACCTCAGCACCGCAATAGCGGGCACAGTTTGCCGAAGCGACAAAGGTTACCGGCGTTGTCCACAGCCTATCACCGGGGCCTAAATCCAACGCCATACAAGCAATATGTAGTGCCGAAGTGGCGCTGTTGACTGCAACACCAAACTGCGCTCCAACCTGCGCTGCAAGTGCGGCTTCGAACTCAGGAACCTTGGGACCCTGAGTCAAAAAATCTGACTTCAACACCTCGGTTACAGCATCGATATCCGCTTGGGTAATATCCTGTCGTCCGTATGGAATCATTAAATGCGCCCTATACTCTGAGCGTTTTGCTCAAGCCATGCTTGTAGCTCGCCGTCAGTCATCCACTCGGTGTTGTTGTCACTCGAGTAGACAAAGTTCTCAGCCACTTTAACACCATCCTTGATACGCCGAGGATCTTTGTGCCAATCATTAATCGCCGGTAGGATTTTGAAATGTTCCGGATACTCATAAGTATAAGGCGCATCCTCAAACCCTATCATTTGTTCATGTAGTTTTTCACCAGGCCGCACACCCACCGTCTCGAGCTCAGCTTCTGGCGCAACCACGCGTGCTAAATCAGTGACTTTCATTGACGGTATTTTCTTAACGTAAATCTCGCCCCCGATCATATCTTCAAATGCGTGCCACACGAGCTCAACGCCCTGCTCTAGCGAAATCATGAAGCGAGTCATGCGATCATCGGTAATAGGCAACTTGCCTTGATCGCGGATGGACATGAAGAAAGGAATCACCGAGCCGCGAGAGCCCATCACATTACCATAACGCACGACAGAAAAATGGGTTTCGTGTCCGCCAGCATAAGCGTTACCGGACACAAATAATTTGTCCGATGCCAACTTTGAAGCACCGTACAAATTCACCGGACTGCTCGCTTTATCCGTGGATAAGGCAACACATCCTTTAACCTTTTTATCAATACACGCATCGATGAGGTTCATCGCGCCATTGACATTGGTTTTGATGCATTCAAATGGGTTGTATTCGGCGGTGGGCACAATCTTAGTGGCGGCAGCATGCACAACATAATCAACACCGTCTAGTGCACGATAAAGACGGTCACGGTCTCGCACGTCACCGATAAAAAACCGCAACCTATCATCATTAGGAAATAGCTTTGCCATTTCCCATTGCTTCATTTCATCTCTAGAAAAAACGATGATTTTCTTAGGGTTATACTTTTCCAGTGTCATAGGAATAAATTTATGACCAAAGGACCCAGTGCCACCGGTAATCAAAATGGTTTTATTGTTAAACATGCTCCGCCCTTAGTGTTTAAGCTGGGTAGTGAACCGATACCGTCCCCATGCAAATCTCACGCCATGTCAAAAACTCGACATTCTATTGGCACTATCCTTGCTTACAGCTTTGAGCACTTATTCTTATGAATCAATATTATTTTGAATTAACGTTCTTTTGAACGAATACTTAAAATATCTTATATACGTTAATTAACGTCAACCAGGGAGAGCAATCTTTGAGTGAGCCGACTTCAATTTGTATATTGAATTACGGCTCAGGTAACGTCGGTTCCGTTGCTAATATTTGTCGCACATTATGCGATGAGGTTACGGTTTCTAACGCGCCTGAAGCCATAAAATCCGCGACTCATTTAATCTTACCGGGCGTAGGTGCCTTCGACCGTTCTCTACAAAAAATGCGGGAGCGCCTGCCACTCGAATTAATTGAGCAACAGGTCAAGGTCGACAAAAAGCCGCTGATGGGTATTTGCGTGGGCCTTCAAGTGCTCTGCGATGCCGGAACCGAAGGCGGCAAAACGGCCGGACTCGGTTGGTTAAACGGGACGGTTGAGCGACTCGAGAGTCACGGTTTGCACCTGCCTCATATCGGCTGGAATACCGTTCACTTTGCCGAAGATTCGTGGTTTGCACCTGCTTTTGCTGAACCCAAAGAGTTTTACTTTGTGCATAGCTTTGCTTTAGCTAAAAGCGCTGATGCCAGCGCACACAGTGACTATGGCTCACAATTCGTCGCAGCGGTTGAACGCGGTAACTTATTTGCCGTGCAGTTTCACCCAGAAAAAAGCCAAGCGGCCGGCCGCACTTTATTGAGTCGCTTTTTGGAGTACCGTACCGATGCTTAAGAAACGTGTCATTCCCGTTTTGTTGTTACGCAACGGGTACTTAGTACAAAGTAAAAAATTCAGTAAGTACCAAAATATCGGTAATGCTATCTGGGCGGTGCGTCGGATGAGTGAATGGGGTGCAGATGAACTGATCTATCTGGATATTACTCAAGATGGGCAGTACGACGCTAAACGTGACGATTTACGTCATGGCAACCCGACTTCTATCGAGGCTATCGTACGCGAGATGTCGCAGTCAGCTTTCATGCCCATGACCGTGGGTGGCGGAATTCGGACATTATTAGATATTGAAAAACGCTTGCAGTGGGGCGCTGACAAAGTTTCGTTAAACACATTGCTGGCCGAGGCTCCTAACCTCGTCGAAGAAGCCGCCAAAGAATTTGGCTCACAGTGCATTGTGGCCTCCATTGATAGCAAGCGAGTAGACGGTCAAGCCATTGCGTTTACCCATGGCGGTCAAACGAGCACTGAATGCACCACGCTCGATTGGGCAAAACGTGCTGAACAACTCGGCTGCGGTGAAGTGTTGTTAAACGACATTGATGCCGACGGACAGCAAACAGGTTACAACATTGACCTTATCGCAGAGGTGACGCAAGCACTCAGCATTCCTGTGATTGCGCTCGGTGGCGCAGGCGAGTGGTTTGATTTCGAAGATGTGCTGAGCGATACCCAAGCATCTGCCGTGGCGGCCGCAAACCTATTTCATTACCGCGATCAAAGCGTGTATTTAGCAAAAAAACATTTATTTGACAGTGGCTTCGCCGTTCGTAAGCCAGAACTACAACCTTTTATAACTAAGTGAGTCAACCATGGTTAATGAGGCAAATTACTGTAAAGTCTGTGTCGCCCCCGCCCACGCGGTTAATATGACATTAGATGAAGATAATGTCTGTTCGGCGTGCCGTGTCGCAGAACAATTCGAACAGTTATCGGATGATCACTGGGCACGTCGCAAAAAACGCTTCGAACGCTTGGTCGAAAGTATCAAAAGTCAGAATGAAGGCGACTATGACTGTTTGATACCGGTCAGTGGTGGCAAAGATAGTTACTATCAAATCCATAAAATGGCGACAGAATATGGCTTAAAACCTCTACTCGTCACCTATCATGGCAACAATTACTTACCCGAAGGCGACTATAACCGTGACCGTATGCGTCACGTATTCGACGCCGATCACTTGATGGTCGGCCCCAGCGTATCGGTTTTGAAAAAGATGAACCGCTTAGGCTTTAAGATGATGGGTGATATGAACTGGCACGCCCACTGCGGCATTTTCACGGTGCCTATTCAGGTCGCTGTGCGTTACAAGATCCCATTAATTATTTGGGGCGAGACCGCGTGGGATATTTCAGGCATGTACGACCCTGACGACTTTGTCGAATTCAGCGCGCAAATGCGCCATGACAACGCGCTGCGCGGTTATGAATGGTACGACTTTCTCGACGATGAACAAGACCCGCTGAGCAGTAAAGATCTCAACTGGGCTAAGTATCCATCGGATGAGGAAATTCTTGAGGTCGGCGTTCGCGGCATTTATGTGGGCAACTTCTTTAAATGGGATCCCAATGCGCATACGCAACTGGTAAAAGATCAGTACGGCTGGAAAGAGAAAGAAGAACCGTTTGAACGCACGTATCGCAAGATGTCGAACCTCGACGACCGATACGAAAATGGTATCCATGATCTACTCAAATTCGTCAAATTTGGTTATGGGCGCGCCACCGACCACGCATCAAAGGATATCCGCACAGGCTATATGACCCGTGATGAAGGTATCGAGATGGTACGCAAATATGACCATGTGGTGTCATCCGACTTGTATTACTGGCTTGACTATGTCGACATGACCGAGGATGAATTCTGGCGCATTGCAGATGGCTTTAGAGACCCGCGCGTTTGGTGGATAGAAGATGGACAGTGGCATAAATATAACCTCTGGGGCGGCAGTTCAGCTTACGGCAAGGTGTATTTACCTGAATCAGAGTGGGCAAAATACTTACGCAAGGAGCCTGCATGAAGACGTCAATTCCATTCAGTCGTTTTGCCGATATCTCTCGCCATGCGGGTCAGCGTCCAATCGCCCTATGGGGGGCGGGCAATATCTGCACCAAAACGATACGTCGTTTACCCGATAGTGACATCGTCATATGCGATAACAGCGCTAATATGTGGGGAGGCGAACAGGAGGGTCACCCCATCATCAGCCCCGAGTTATTTCAAAAGGAATACACTGATCGCTACGTGATTATTTGTACAACCTCATTTGCGGAAGTATCCGAGCAACTCAGTGATATGGGGTTAACCGCGCAAAAGGACTTTATCGTCAGCCCCATTTTGAATGACTTACGCATCATTGATGAGCTCGAAACCATTCAATGCCAACTGTTAGTCAGCTCAGGCGCACAACCCTCAGACGATCCAGAAGCAGGCGGTGGTCTTTACCAACTCGACGTTAATGGGACTGAGTGGCACTATAAAAAAGTACTATCGGGATGCTGCCACTGTATCATCGAAGTTGATAATTATCTTTACACAGTCGACGACGAACGTGGCATTTTGCAGCTCGATCGTGACTTTAATGTTATTCGTAACCAACCCTTGCCGACCAAAAGCCGTGGCCACGGCATCGCGTATCATGCAGCTAGCCAGTGCTTTTTTATTGCCTGCAGCTTGTTAGATGCGGTATTGGTTTACGATCGCGATTTAAGCCTGCAACGCAAAATTCCATTGTCCGTAAAAGCAGGCCGCGATGAGGGGCCCTTTCACCATACCAATGACTGCTGCATCGTCGGTGATAGCTTATATGTCTCCATGTTCTCGGAAACGGGTAACTGGAAACGCGATATCTTTGATGGTGCAGTCATTGAGTTTGATATTGTCACGGGTGAGCGTATTGGAACGCCTATCCGCGATTTATGGATGCCGCACAACATTCAGTTTATCGACGGCTGCCTCACTGTGCTCGACTCACTGCGTGGTGGTTTGCGTCAAAACAACGCATCGGTGATCGGCGAGTTTGCTGCCTTTACGCGCGGGCTTGCCTTTAATGGTCACTTGTTCTTTGTCGGTCAAAGCCGTAACCGCAACTTCTCTAAGAATGTCGGTGTGTCAAAAAATATTTCAATAGATACCGGCGTCGTCATCTTTGACCCAGAAACCAAAGTATCGCGGTTTTTACAGTTGCCTTCTAAACTGTCCGAAATTCACGGCCTATTTTTACTGTAAACTTAGACAACAACCCAGCTAAGTGCTGGGTTGTTGCTCATCAACTCGGAAATTTTTGCGCACCTTAGGTTTATAGCCTCGTGTGCACTTCTCTAGCCACGCTGTTTTGAGATCTTCCCGCGCTTCCAGCACAAACCGACGCCACACGTCGAGCGCCTTTTTAAAGTGAGTTAAGCACTGAGCTTCGTCATTGGCGTTGTAAAGCAATACCACCAATGGACACTGAAAATACAGCATCTCGCCTTCCAGCACATAATGCAGATGAGAGTAACGCGTTTGTCGGTGACTATATAAATAGCGCGCTTGTCGGCGCAAGTTATCCAATGCCTCAGCACGGCTAGTGATGGGCTCTTCACTGATAGCAATCAAATGGTCGCAGATTTCGTCGTAACGATCGAACGCCATATAACGCTCGAAATGCTCAAACTGGAAGTGATTAAATAACTCGTCCTTGATGTAATCCACCACCTGCGACTTATCATGCTGTTGTGGTTCTGGTAGCACGTGCTCAGGCTTAAGTGGCAATGCATGGTTGACCTTAGCGCCCTCGCCGACGTTATAGCAGTGAATATCAGCAAATTTAGGTAAACCCAACAAACGCCCCATCTGCTGACACGACATCGCCAAGAAGTTCGATGACATGACCGTTCCACCCAGGTTACCCGCTAATTCGTGCCGTGCATCGTGAGGTTTCCAATCTTTCAGCGCGCCCTGATAGTAGGCAGAATCTTTTGAATGGTGACGACCGTCAGCCGAGTAGCCATTATCAACACCAAACATGTAGATCTCTTTAAAGCCCATATGTGCCGCATAAGACAATGCGGTGTTGGCGACCAACGGGTTACAAAACGGCAAATAACGCAGTGCCTGTTGAGCCTCATTGAGCAACACGTAGTTGAGCAAATCACCGCTCGCATCAATGCCCTTACCGGCCATCCCCACCCACTGATACAGCGGCACCACATCCGGGTAAATCAGGTTCATGGTCAGCAAGTTGAGCTTGCTGTAAGTCTCTTTGGGTAATGATTTGAGTAGCACATCGTAGGTGCTTTTGGGCCGTTCAACGAGCGTATGAAAGTCGGGCACAATATCGTGTTTCAACAGCGTTTGTAACGCCGTTCCCGCTGCGATAATAAGCGCGTGTTCTTGGGTGTCTTTAATGAACTCAATACTTTCATCAAGCGACGGACCATTGCCAACGACATAAACGGGATAGTCGCGATATCGGTTGCTGTCTTCTGTTTTGTGCTTAAGTAGATTCATGCCCTGCTTGGCATTTTGTACTGTGTGCGCCAGTGCTGTTGTTGCATCATTATAAAACCCGTAGCCACCATGCAGTTCAAACAGTCGCATGAAAAACTCACGTAACAAGGTGGCGTTTTCTTTTGAGGGATAATGTTGATAACAGAAGCACTTTGTCAGCGAGAACACACCAATATCTTGGCTTACACGGTATAAATCATCGATAAAAGTCTGATACGAGGCGCCGAGCTGGAAGGTCAGCACACCCCGCTGTTCATCAACTTGCTCAATAATGCTGCGCCAATCCGTACAATAGAGACTGCAATAGAAGTTCTCAAAACTCGGTTCAATCAAATAAATGTAATCAAATTGAACCCGCTCCATGAGCATCGGGATGTGGTAACCCAAGCCAACGCCAAACACGACAGCGGTAGGAAAGCGATCCGGCAACGGCGCGAGCTTCTCTACAGCTCCCGCTTCGGCAACCGCTTCACCCAGCTGTTTTAAATAGCGTGCATGGACACGGGTATCATCCTCTGGCACCTCAGCATACTTAGCGAAGTCGATGTGGTTTACCATCGGCTTGGCGAGCTGCTCCTCGACCTGACGGGCCACCTGCGCAATAGGATCATCACCGTACAGCGGATAGCCAGTCACGTGTTCCTTGATATTGCCCTGACCAGAAGCGGTTACGAACAACTCAAGTGGTTTATCGGAGCTAAACGCCTCAATACTATCAGCGATTTTGGGGTAGAACTTTCGAAAGGCAGCGAGGTTGTCACGAAACCGCTGTTCGGCGTGTTCGGCAAATACTTGCTCGCGTTCAATTTGGCGGTCAGATGCATCTTTGAGTTGTTGCATCATGCCTTTGATTTGTTGCTGTGTACTGTCCATGATCGCGCTTTCTAATTGAGATATAAAAGCACTATAGCCCGAGAGTGAACATTAGCTCAAGCAGATACGGTCTATGGCTGCACTTGTTTATAGCGACTGACGGATTTACGCCCTTTGCTGAGCTTTTTTAATCCTTCGTCGATACTTTGGCGTTGTGATTGGGCATGCTGCTGCAAGTCCGTAATTGCATTCTGCACCGCCTCAATCAATTCAGCCTTTTCTTGATCGGTGAGCTCATCTGAAGCAAGCTGCTCACCCACCTCAGATTGAATATGTTGCAAAATCTCAGCACTCGCTTGCTCATCCGATGTATCGGCATCGAGCAGCTGCGCGAGCGCAGATAGATGCTGTTGCAGACGCTCTGGCAGCTCCATTACGCGCCTACAGCGGCAGAACCGCCGAGTTGTGACATCGCACTATCGCGGTCTGAAGGCGTGATAGCGTCCCACGACGACTTAATTTGCGCCAATAATGAGCGAACTTCTTCGAGTTTGGCGACATCGTTGGTACGCGTCGCATCGGTCAGCGTCTCACCCATGTACAAGTACAATTGGTTGAGATTATCTGCCACTTCGCCACCTACTTCTAAGTTAAGGCTCGTACGCAATGATTCGATAATCGCTGCGCTCTTAGAAATATGTACCGACTTTTTCTCGAGGTCTTTACGCTCAATAGCGCCTTTTGCATAGTTGAGGTTTTCCATCGCACCCGCCATCAGCATCTGGATAAGCTGATAAGGGTCTGCGCCCGCGATGCGAGCGCGTAATGAATCCTGCGTGTAACCTTTTAGCTTCTTATTCATAGCTAATAACCTCTAACTTAAAATCTGAGTTTAGTCCTTACCACCAAAACCAGGCAGGTTGCCTAATTGTGACGATAAGTAATTCTGCGTGCTCTGCATTTGCGCCAGCATCACATCAAGACCCGAATACTTTTCACGTAAGCGGCCCTCAAGTTGTTCCATCCGATACTGATGATCCAAGCGATCATCTTCGAGTCTGTCGAGACTCTCGTTCAACGACTTTTCGCGGAACGTGATCGCACCATCCGATTCAATGTAATTGTTCATCAAGGTTTCAAATCGACTCGCGATACCACCTTCGTTTGAGAAAATCTTACCAAAGGCGTTGAAATCTTGATCCATGGCTTCATTCACGCTGCGAATAATATTGTTTTTCTCAAGCTTTCCGTCTTTGTTAAGGCTCAAACCGATATCGAATAAGCTCGAGAAGTCGCCTGCGCCCTCAACATTGCTAGTCAACACGTTGACCATCTGGTTTTGTAAACCGCGCATCGTCGAGTCGGCTTGCAACACCGCATTAGTTGCTGTCGCTTGGTCCATAATACTGACCACGCCATTATATGCGGATACGAACTCATCAATGAGTTTATTCACACCCTCACGGTCACGCTGGATGTTAACCTGTGCGGTCTCGTTATTTTCGCTTTCTTTAATCGCGGTAATCGTCGAACCTTGAATTACATCAGTAAACGTATTGCTACTGCTCGTTGCGGTAATGCCATCGATTACGATACGGGCATCTTTTGCCATATCTTCTGCGGCAATGGCCATTCCACCCGCCGAGCCATCAAATGCTTGCGTTGATAAACCGTCTAACTCGGCATTGTTATTGGTCACCACTAAATCATTACCCGCGCCGGACTCATTCGAGGTCAGCACCAACTTTGCCTCGGTACCGGTATTAATAATGTTAGCAGTGACGCCGAAGTTATCGGCCGAATCATTAATTTGTTGGCGAATATCTTCCAGGGTTGAGTTAGCGGCAATATTTAAGTCAAAACTTTTATCACCAGCACTGAACGAAAGCGTGCTATCAGACGTGGTAATCTCCTGATCGGCCGATGTAAATGTGCCATCTGCGGAGACCGCACGAGAGCCCTCGGCCAACTGCTGAACTTCGACCTCAAACGAACCGCCGGTCGAGTCGTCATTGCTCGAAAAGCGAATCAAGTCACCCGATTCAGGCTGTTTCAGCTGTGCTACTCGTTTATCAAACAAGTCACTGTCACTGAGCTTGGTGATCACATCATCAAACTTAGAAAGTGCCGACTTTACCGCCCCGAGCGCCGACAATTCGGTTTCGTAACGCGATTCCAACTTCTGGAACTGCGCTTGTTTTGGCTGGTTAGTGGCTTGCAACGTCGATGAAATAATCGACTCGAGGTCAAGCCCTGAACCGACGCCTGCGGAGGTAAATAGTGGCATGACAGTACTCCTTAAACTTGCTTATCGAACAGAATTCCTGACCGACTGTCTTGGTTATCGGCCAATTCTTCTATAGCTTTAGAGAGTTTTACTGCCAACTCCGATGGAATTTGGCGTATCATCTCTCCACTCTCTTGATCCATCACCTTGACCACCGGTGGCTCACCTTTTTCATCAAATACGAACTGCAAACTGGTGTTGCGTATGGATGGTGATTGATTGATCTTCTCTATCACTTCAGCAACTGAACCCTTGTCAACGTTTTGCGCTTCGCTCGCACGCTGCTCTGCTTGAACAGTCTGCTGTTGAGTTCGGTCACGCACTTCCTGTACCGTCTCAATCACTTGCTCTCGCTGTGAAGAATTCAGCCGAGTGCTACCGTCAGACGCGCTTGGCGATGACATCGCACGTAAGTCCATTGTAAATTCGGCCATAACATTACCCTTCTGATTTTCGGTTACTTAAACCTTCCCGTATAGGGTATCGGCAACCCCTGAATGAAACTTTAGGGATTTTTTAGTAAATAGCCAAAAAAAGAACAAAAAAAAGCCGGGGAAGACCCCGGCTTTGATTAAAAGCGGCAATTTTATGCCAAAAGCGATTATCCCAATAACTGCAATGCAGCCTGTGGACGCTGGTTCGCCTGTGCCAAAATGGTCTGCGAAGCCTGTTGCAAAATCTGTGCCTGCGTCAATTTAGCCGTCTCAGCAGCAAAATCGGCATCTTTAATACGCGATTTCGCAGCTTCCAAGTTTTCTGCAACGTTGCCTTGGTTACGAATCGTTGATTGGAAACGGTTTTGCAC
>NZ_DEYI01000003.1:47362-97632 GCF_002364475.1 Idiomarina sp. UBA3162 | reverse complement strand
CGTTGATTGGAAACGGTTTTGCACAGCACCCAACTCGGCACGTTTCTTATCCACTACAGCAATCAATGAGTCCATACCCGCTAGCACTGCTTGCGCGTCTTGCTGGGTGCTCACAGAAAGCGTTGAAGCCACGAACACGGTAGCGAAATCAAGTGCAGTCGCACCGTTGGTACTACCAGTAAACGTTGCGGTACCGTAGATTGATGTCAACGCATCACCGGTAACAGCTGATGCAATTGATGCAATACCTGACAAAGTAAAACCCGCAGCAGCAGTCAAACTATTGGCAGTGCCACCCACTGACTGCATAGTGAAGTCGATGGTTTGATTAGCGTCCGCGCCTACTTGGAAGCTCGCAGAGTAAGTTCCGTCGAGCAAGTTCTGTCCACCAAAGGTAGTATCTTTGGCGATACGGTTCACTTCGCTCATCAATACACGAATTTCTTCCTGGATTGCCAAGCGGTCTTCACCGGTGTTTGAACCGTTGGCTGCTTGTTGCGCCAAAGTACGTACACGTTGGAAGGTGTTTGTTACTTCGTCCAAAGCACCTTCAGCGGTCTGTGCCAAAGAGATACCGTCGTTCGCGTTACGGTTACCTTGGTTAAGACCCATGATCTGAGAACCTAAGCGGTTAGAGATCTGTAGACCCGCCGCATCGTCAGATGCACTGTTAATACGGAAGCCTGATGAAAGGCGCTCAAAAGCTTGGTCAAGTTTATTACCTGAGTTGATTAACTGACGCTGAGCATTAAGTGAGCTGATGTTTGTGTTTACATATAAAGGCATGGTTATGCACCCCTCTTGTTAAATCCACTGTGTCACTTACACAAAACACCCGGTCAGTGACATACGTTCTTGCTTACTTAATATATCGGCCCCTTTTGTATAATCTTTAAACAAAAAACCGAGCAAAATTGCTCGGTTTTTCAACAGCTTAGTAATTAAATGAAATTTAATTCATTTAGCCAAGAAGCTGGATTGCCGCCTGTGGACGCTGATTGGCCTGCGCCAAGATAGTTTGTGACGCCTGCTGGAGAATCTGAGACTGAGTCAGTTTCGCCGTTTCAGCAGCAAAGTCAGCATCTTTGATACGTGATTTCGCAGCTTCCAAGTTCTCCGAAACGTTACCTTGGTTACGAATCGTTGATTGGAAACGGTTTTGCACCGCACCGAGCTCTGCACGCTTCTTATCCACTACAGCAATCAGTGAGTCCATGCCCGCTAATACTGCTTGCGCGTTGTCTTGGGTTGATACAGAGATGCCTGTTGCGGTAAACAAGTCAGCGAACGTTGAGCCGTTGGTCGCAGCTGCGGCAATTGCCGTGCCCGCGATAGCTTCAATCGTGTCGTTAGTTACGGCAGATGCCACACTCGCGATACCTGACAATGAAAAACCACCTGCGGCAGTGATACTGTTTGCAGTGCCGCCCACTGACTGCATCGTGAAGTCGATGGTTTGGTTAGCGTCGGCACCAACTTGGAAACTTGCAGAGTAAGTACCGTCAAGCAGGTTTTGGCCACCAAAGGTGGTGTCTTCTGCGATACGGTTCACTTCGCTCATCAATACGCGAATTTCTTCTTGAATCGCTAAGCGGTCTTCACCGGTGTTAGAACCGTTCGCCGCTTGCTGTGCCAAAGTACGTACACGTTGGAACGTATTAGTAACCTCGTCCAATGCACCCTCAGCGGTTTGTGCAAGTGAGATACCGTCGTTAGCGTTACGGTTACCTTGGTTAAGACCCATCACCTGCGATTCAAGACGGTTTGAAATTTGTAAACCGGCAGCGTCGTCAGATGCACTATTGATACGAAAACCAGATGATAGACGTTCAAAAGCTTGGTCTAAGTTGTTACCTGAGTTGATCAACTGACGCTGAGCGTTCAGTGAGCTCACATTGGTATTTACGTATAAAGGCATAACATTCCCCTTTCTTTGCATCGAGCGTCGTTGACGCTTAGTTAAACTCTGTGACTAAAAAGGGTATCGGCGATGCCAATCGTTACTTTAGAATAAAAATAAAAAAAGCCGAGCATAAGCCCGGCTTTTTTAATAAATTCAATAACTTATCCAAGTAACTGAAGCGCTGCCTGTGGGCGCTGGTTAGCCTGGGCAAGGATAGTCTGTGAAGCCTGTTGCAAGATCTGAGACTGAGTCAGTTTTGCAGTTTCAGCAGCAAAGTCCGCGTCTTTAATACGCGATTTCGCAGCTTCTAGGTTTTCAGAAACGTTGCCTTGGTTACGAATCGTTGATTGGAAACGGTTTTGTACCGCACCCAACTCTGCACGTTTCTTATCAACCACAGCGATCAGGTTATCCATACCCGCCAACACTTCTTGTGCTGCATCTTGAGTCGATACAGAAATCGCTGAAGCAACGAATGCGCCTGCGAAGCTATTAGTGTTTGCTGTGCCAGAAATCGCTGACAAAGATTCACCCGATACAGCGGATGCAACACTCGCGATACCCGACAAAGTGAAACCACCTGCCGCAGTCATTGAGTTTGCAGTACCGCCAACAGTTTGCATGTCGAAGTTGATGGTTTGGTTAGCATCTGCACCAACCTGAAAAGACGCGCTGTAAGAACCGTCAAGCAGGCTTTGACCACCAAATGTAGTGTCTTCTGCGATACGATTCACTTCGCTCATCAATACGCGAATCTCTTCTTGAATCGCTAAACGGTCTTCACCGGTGTTAGAACCGTTCGCCGCTTGCTGCGCCAAGGTACGTACGCGTTGGAAGGTATTAGTCACTTCGTCTAACGCGCCTTCCGCTGTTTGTGCCAATGAAATACCGTCGTTCGCATTACGGTTACCTTGGTTCAAGCCCATTACCTGAGACTCAAGGCGGTTCGAGATCTGCAAACCAGCGGCATCATCTGATGCACTATTGATGCGGAAACCTGACGACAAACGTTCAAACGCAGTATCCAATTTATTACCTGAGTTAATCAATTGGCGCTGTGCGTTCAACGAGCTGACGTTGGTATTCACATATAAAGGCATAATTCTGCTCCTTAGCTTTGTTTTGGCTAAACCTGCCGATAAAACGGCAAAATTTAGCCGTCATTCAGGCTAACGGCAACGGAGCGGCAAACTTTAGCCGCTTTTTTGAATTTTTTTACAAAAAAAGGGTTCAGCACTCAACTGAACCCTTCATAAAATCTCTGTATACCTTGTCACTGTTGACTATCAGCCAACATGATAAGTTATTTATAAATAATCAAATAAACTCAAACGAGATACCCGAGTGAACACTTGTTGAGCAGCCGAGTAGATCGTTTCGTTCTTAACAAGGTCAGTAATCGCTGTCGAATAGTCCACATCGGCAATATCGGACCGCGCTTTTTTGTTAACAATTTCCAGGTCCGCGTTGCTCAACCGAGTATTCTCTAACACATTCAACCGCGCCCCGACCTTAGCTTGCGTGTCGGTCAGGTTAGAAATCGCGTCGTCGAATGCTGTCAAAGACGAAGCAATTTCCTCACGATAAGAGAATTTCTGATTGCCATCGGAATTCTCTAACGCACTCGCCAAATCGCCGATCTGCGTTAACAGGTTTCGTGATACGGGCTCATTAATATCAAACGTAATTGAATCACCATTGACCACATCATTACTGGTATTAATTTCTAGACCCTGATAACTGATGGTATCACCCGCAGTATAGGCCCCAGTTGCTACTGTTGTACCGCCGCCATCGACAATTTCATAGTTACCGCCGACAAAATTTATTGTTGCCGATTGCGTCGCGGCATCGCCCGCATCCCAATAGTTTGCTAGCGCATCGCGGTCACTCGCAGTCAAACTATTCACCAAGTTATTGCCGCCAGTGAACTCCACGTCAACGCGGTTCGACAAGGTGCCGAACACTTTACTCCCTGGGTCTCCGGCCGGTAAATAAAGGCTCGGCGATAATTGAATTTGGCGCTGACCGTCATCGCTATCATAACTATAACTTTGTGTGACTTGGTCATAGTTCATCGGCTGGATACGATTTTGATATCCGGCAAAAATATATTCACCCGACTCATCTTGCGCGTTAGTAAAATCAAAAATAGCATCTTCGATGTTACGCAACTCCAATGCTAAAGCTTCGCGGTTCTCTTGGCTGTAGCTCCCATTACCGGCTTGGTTTGCGAGCACGCGAGCACGTTGCACGAAACCGACAATATTCGACAACACGCTTTCTTCACGGCTGAGGTTGTTTTCCAACGTCACCGAGTTGCGATCGAACTGGCTATTTTGCGCCAGCTTCTCGTCTAGCGCTAATACCTGAGAATTACCGATCGGATCGTCAGCGGGGCTGAGAATGCGCGTTTGCTTAGTCAGTTGCAGTTGCACCTTATCAAGGCGAGACTGCGACTGCGTTAAGCTGTCTTGCGCACGCTGATAAAACAAATTGGTACTTAAACGCATAATTCACTCCTGCTCATCATGCAGCTACTTAGCCCAGTGAGCGCAGTAACGTATCAAAAATGGTTTGCGACGTTGTAATGATCCGAGCGGATGCCGTGTAGGCTTGTTGGTACTGGATCAAATTCGCAGCTTCTTCCTCGAGATTCACGCCTGCTTTCGACTCATAGAGTGCCTCGGTCTGCGATTTAATCGCTTCGGCTGAATCGCGCAATACACGGTTTTGACTCACACGACTACCCACATCCGACACCAAGCGCGCGTAACTCTCATTAAATGTCATGGTCGGATCTTCGGCTTCCGCACCATCACGACGCACTAATTGTTGCCGTTGCAAGTCCGCCAGTTCCTGACCATTACTGTTATCATCAAAGCCGTTCGTGTTGTATTCAATTGAATAACTGTCACCGACAGACGGTTCACCGACAATGCTGACATCATAATCGGGATCGCCGCCCGCGATCTGACCCACGATATTTTCCAGGTCCGTCGTGCCGGCTAATGTCCCCATGGAGTTGCCATCTTTGTCGAACAGCTCAATGTCATAAGCGTTACCGGTTTTCCCGGTCACCTCGATACGAGCCGGGGCCGTGCCTAATAACGTGTTATTGCCTGCGTCATAATAGTCGTCAGGTGCGTTAATCTCGCTAATCTGAATTTCAGCGGCACCCTGATTATCAATATTATTTTGTACGCGGATCGGACTCGCCAATGCCAGGTCTTCTGGACGGCGAACGACGAGTTCAATTTCTGATGCGGCACTCTCCGCAGGTTTAACTAAGAAGCGGTCACCGGCAGCAGGCGTATTAGCCACATTGAGCGTGATACCGTACTCTTCGATGTCCGCGTTGCCAGCGCCATCGACCGTCCCCGTGATAACATCAGCACCTTCTAATGGTTGGCCGTTGCTATCCACCGCGACCACTTCATAATCAGTTGCACTGGTCATGGTGACTTGCAAGTTTTCTGAGGGGAACGACGCACTATTGCCTTCCAGCACACCCACTGTCACTTCGCCATTACCGGTGTTTTCCTCGTAAGCCAGACCCGAGGCTTGGGTTTGCGAAAGATCGAATAATTTACGACCTAACTGATTATCTAAATCCATGCCTTTTTGATTCTGCGAGTTCAGCGTATCGGTGATACGGACCGCTAACTGGCCTAGTCGACGCTGAGTCGGCATCAGAATATCATCACGGTACTCAAGGTAACCACCAACAGAACCACCGATTTCGTCAGAGCGAACAACAAACTCACTTTGCTTTCCGCCGCCATGATCTTTGCGTAACACAAACTCTAAGCGTTCGGTATTGGGGTTGTTCTTTACGGCGACCGAGTTAAACCGGCCATCTTCCAGCACTAACGGCTGACCGTTTTTAAGGTTTACGCTCAACCCACCGTTGTCCTGCTCAACAACAGAAAACTCAACCAGTTCGGCAAGCTGACGCAGTTGCTCATCACGTTGGTTTTTCAATGCGTTGACGTCACCGTTAGCATTTTGGCTACCGCTTGCGGCAAAAATTCGCTCGTTAAGGTCACCGATATTTTCGGCGATCGAGTTAACGCGTTCGGTCGACAGCTTCAGTCGCTCGTCAATGATGTCTTCTTGATCATTAAGGTACGATGAAAAGTCGTTAAATTTAGTGACCATGCCATCGGCTTCGGCGAGCACCAACTGGCGTGCAGTCACCGAACCCGGATCGTTGTTCGCATCCTGCAAGGTATTAAAGAAGCTTTCGATAGTTGAGGACACGTTGGTCGTACTATCTCCGAGTAACGTATCCAGTTGTTCGGCCTGCTCAAGATTCGCCTCATAGAAGCTTACGCGCGAAATATCGGTACGTAACTGACGATTCGAAAATTCATCAATCATTCGCTGTACACGGACGCGTTCTAAGCCACCGTATTGTGACTCAAGATATTCTGTACGTTCACGTACATAGCTGGGAGTATTCGCATTATTGATATTCTGACCGGTCACCTGCAGGCTCTGTTGGTGCGCCAAAATACCGTTTTTACCAATATTTAGTAAGTCGAAACTCATTCTTTACTCCCCAGTGCTCGTGACCTGTTATCGGCCGCGGCGTGAAAATGTTTAACTTAAGCGGCAATTTTTTGCCGCTTTTTTTTGTCTTGCGGCACAACGTAAGTTACGGTGTTAGTCGGTTCATCACGGCTTGGATCTTATCCGCATACTTCGGATCAGTCGCGTATCCAGCTTGCTGCAACTGCTGTGCATACTGTTTCGGATCGTCGGCGACAGCCAGCGCTTGCTGGTAACGAGGATGCGACCGAATAAACGTCACATAGTCCTGCAAGCTTTGTTCCACATTTTGATAACTACGGAACGCGGCTTTCTCACGCTTGGCCACCTCACCATCAAATTCGAGCGTGCTTACCTGCGATTGCTCACCACCCCAACGCGCATCGGCTTTGATATTAAACAGGTTATTACTCGAACCGCCGTGACGGCCTGGCACGACACGCTGCCCCCATCCTGTCTCTAACGCCGCTTGTGCAATCAAGGCATTGGCATTCATGCCACTCTCTTGAGCGATTTTTTCGGCATGGGGTCGTATCGCGTCAACAAAGGCTTCAGGCGAATCAAAGGTAACCGACTGCTCACCTACTTTGGCTTGGTTAACTCGTGTTTGCCCATAGTACAATCCCACCGGTACACCGCCTTGATCGGACAGCGTTGTACTCGGTGAGCGCACGCGCTGCTCTCCCAAGTTACCGCCATTACGTTGGAATTGTTCTTTACCTTGATTAGGGCTCAACTGCTGCACCATTAGATCAGCCAGGCCAAGTGCGCCTTTATTAGATAATTCAGAGGTCAGTTGTTGGTCATACATATCACGGTACATGCTGGTGTACCGTGAATTCAGTGGATTATCTTTAGCAAATACGTCATTCGCTTTACGCATGCTGCTCATGACCATATTTAAAAAGATCGCTTCAAACTGTTGTGCTGCTTCACGTAGCGCTTGCTCTTTATGCTCACCAAAGGCTTTTTGGCGCAGTGAATCGAGTGAGTGGTTATCCAACACTGCACCCTTAGCTTGCGCCTGAGGCGCAAGATCATACAAGCTTGCTGCGTCTGTATTAAATAACGATGAGCTCACCAGAAATCGCTCCTGCGTGTTTTAACGCTTCGAGTACCGCAATAATATCGCCAGGTGCTGCGCCGATTTGGTTAACCGCGCGCACCAGATCGTTCAGTGTGGTACCGGGTTCAAAGACAAACATACGGGCATCATCTTGCTGCACATCAATAATGCTCTGCGGTGTCACAGCTGTTTCTCCACCCGCAAACGGATTCGGTTGGTCGACTTGCACATTTTCCGAGATGGTAACCTGCATATTGCCGTGAGCCACAGCCGCTGGACGTAACTCCACATTTTGACCCACCACAATAGTGCCGGTACGCGCATTGATGATAATTTTCGCCGCGGACATCGCTGGTTCCACTTCAAGGTTTTCCAACGTGGACATATAGCTCACCCGCTGGCTTAATTCTCTTGGCGCTTTAACCCGAATCGAGGTTGCGTCTATCGCTTGTGCCATGCCATCACCGACCAATCCATTAATGGTGTTGGCTACGCGTTTAGCGGTGGTGAAGTCGGAGTCATGTAGGTTAAAGGTGAAGTAGTCGCCTTGAGCAAACGCAGTCGGTATCTCGCGTTCGACAATCGCACCGCCAGGAATGCGACCAACGGTGGGCGTATTGATCACGATTTTAGAGCCGTCATTACCCTCAGCGCCTAAGCCACCAACTATCAAACTGCCTTGCGCAACGGCATAGACTTCGCCATTAGCCCCCTTTAAAAAGGTCTGTAACAGCGTACCGCCAGTCAAACTATCCGCACTACCCACTGAGGACACCGTTACATCTAAGGTTTGTCCAGGCTTTGCAAATGCAGGGATTTCCGCGTGTACGGCGACCGCTGCGACATTATTGATCTTAGGTCGTTCGTTTTGCGGAATATTGATGCCGAAATTACCGAGCATAGTGCGAAAGGTTTGGTCCGTAAATGGCGTTTGCTCACCCGTACCGGGCAAACCCACGACCAACCCATAACCAATCAGCTGGTTCGACCGAATCCCCGCCACTGACGCGATATCCTTAATGCGTGAAGCATAAGCGGGCGCCAGCAACTGACTGATAATGGCAATAATCAATAACCCGACTTTTAACTGTTTCACTTGCTACTCCTTAACCTTAGAACGGCCAGTAACTGCTGTTAAAGAACTTGCTTAACCAGCCCTGGTCCTGTGTCGACGCCAAGGTGCCTGTGCCGCTATATTCGATACGCGCATTGGCAACACGCGTTGAAGGTATGGTGTTATTCGCACTGACATCCTGCGGACGGATAATGCCGGTTAGACGGATATACTCATCGCCGGTATTAATACGGAGCCACTTTTCGCCACGAACAATTAGGTTACCGTTGGCTAGCGTGCGAATGACCGTCACGGTGATTTCACCACTCAACTGGTTGCTCTGGTCGGCCGTCGCGTCGCCAGTAAAGTCACGTGTTCCACCCAATGTCGCCGACAGTGGATTACCATTAATGGTCGCTGCCCGTCCGAGTATATTGGGTACCGGCAGATCGACGTTACTCTCTTTGGTGGTTTCAGTATTCGCTGATTTACTCGCCGTCGTCCGCTCTTGCAACGTCACGGTAATAATGTCACCCAAACGGCGCGCCTTAATATCCGAGTACAAGTTGTCAGAGTATTTGGCTTCGTACAGTGAGCCAGTTGGCACCACAGGTTGTGCACGCTCCTCGGGCAATACCGGCGCATAAAAAGGATCATCCGGCATGGGTGCTGGTTGGTTCGAACTACAGGCTGCCAAACTAAGCAGGGCCAGACTCATCCAAAATAAGCGCATAATTGCCTCCAAGCCTTTACAACTGCTGATTAATGTAGCTCAGCATTTGGTCCACTGATGAAATCACTTTCGAGTTCATCTCGTAACCACGTTGAGCCTCAATCAGATTAACGAGTTCTTCGGTCACGTTAACGTTCGAGGTTTCCAGTGCACCTTGAATCGTATTCCCCATACCGTCGACACCCGGCACGGCTTCAAGCGGTGCACCGCTGACTGCCGTTTCCTTATAGAGGTTCTGTCCGATAGGCTCTAAACCAGCGGGGTTGATAAAGCTCGCGAGGTTAATCTGCCCAACCACCACGTTGTCTGCGTTACCTGGCTGACGCACGGTGACTTCACCCTCTTGCGAAATACTCAGTGAAGTAGCGTCTTCTGGAATTTGAATAGCAGGCTCGACAGGATAACCATTGCCCGACGTCACCATTTCACCCTCTTCGTTGAGGGAGAACTGACCGTTGCGGGTATAAGACAACGTCCCATCAGGCATCAATACTTGGAAAAAGCCTTTACCATCAATCATCACGTCAAGTGAGTTATCGGTTGTTTGCACATTACCTTGGGTATGTGACTTTTGTGTCGCGACCACTTTTGAGCCGGCACCAATCATTAGCCCGTTAGGCAACTCAACATCCTGTGCCGACTGGCCACCTGGCTGGTTGATGTTTTGGTAAAGCAGATCTTCAAATACCGCGCGGCTTTTCTTGAAGCCCACAGTGCTGGCATTCGCCAAGTTGTTTGAAATTACCGAGATATCGCGCTGTTGTGCATCGAGTCCGGTTTTACTAATCCAAAGCGCTGGGTTCATAATGCGTCTCCTCTCCGTCCGCTTAGCTCATGCGCATGAGCGATTCCGCGCGCTGAGCATTTTCATCGGCGGTCTTCATAATTTTGACGTTCATTTCGTATTGGCGCTGTAGTGCAATCATGTTGGTCATCTCTTCGACCGTGTTTACATTACTGCCTTCAAGTGCCCCGATGGATAGCTTCACATTGGCATCCACGAGTGCCGGTTGACCATCCTTGAGGGAAAACAAACCGTCGGTATCCTTCTTGACGTTACCGTTGGGCGGGTTGACCAATTTAATGCGATCAACAATTTCCATCGCGTCTTCAGGCGCACCCTGCGGACGAATAGAAATATTACCGTTAGCCCCAATGGTTAAATTATCAATCGGCATGGGAATAAATATTGGGCCGGCATCGCCCATGACAGGTTGTCCGCGATCGTTCTTTAACATGCCATCGGCACCAATCTCTAAACTACCGTTACGTGTGTAGCGTTCTTCGCCGTTGGCATTTTGTACAGCGATCCAACCTTGACCTTGCACGGCAACATCAAGGTTACGTCCGGTGGTTACCATGGCGCCACTGGCAAAATTTTGCCCCGGGCTTTCTGTCATCGAAAACACACGCGTGGGCAGCCCTTCGTTAAACGCCTGCATCGACCGCGCTTGTTGCAAATCCGCTTTGAAACCTGTGGTGTTGGCGTTGGCTAAGTTATTCGCGCGCAATGCCACCGCGTTCATATTTTCTTTCGCGCCACTCATTGCGACCCAAAGCATCTTGTCCATGCAGACCTCCAGCCAAAAATTTGTCAGATACTTCTACTAACTAATGACTATGCATGGAGCGTGCCAATATCGAACCTTTGCCTCGAACAGCCAATAAAAAAGGCTTGCCGATGCAAGCCTTTTATTAAATCAATCGCTCTCGCGTTGCAGGTTAACGGATCTGTAGAATCGCCTGATTAATGGTGTTGTTCACTTCTAACGAACGCGAGTTCGCCTGGAAGTTACGCTGAGCCGTAATCAAGTCAACCAACTCTTTAGTTAAGTTAACGTTTGAGTTTTCTAACGCAGAAGCCTCTATTGCGCCAAACGTACCGCTGTTTGCTTCACCTGCAAGCGGCTCGCCTGAATCAATACTTTGACGCCACTTAGTACCACCGATTTGCGTTAGACCTTGTTCGTTAGCAAAACGAACGACCGATACCTGACCTAAATACTGTACGTCACCGTTCGAGTAGGTTGCAGCAATCAAACCGTCTTTACCGATATCAACGTTAGTCAGACGACCCACGGTCGTGCCATCTTGGTCTAACGTTGTAACCTCAAAGTCCGAAGCGAACTGGGTCGGTGTTGTAGTACCGGTTTGGTCTTGGAAATTGAACTGAATGGTTTGTGGATCGGCACCGTTATCGAGGTATGGACCGCTCGGACCTGCACCTGCTAAATCGAGTGTGCCTGGATCAAAAGTGGTTTGTCCTGCCGGTAAATCCGGTTCACCGTTACCTAAGAACTGCACGTTCAGACCCGAGAAACCATTAACCGAGTTAGTGGCAGACGCTGTGCCGCTGCCGGTCGGTGCTAAGTCAATTTCTTGACCATCAAAGGTGGCATAGACATCCCAATCATTCTGCCCACGTTTAACGTAGTAAGTCGACAATACGTGTGACTCACCCAGTGAATCGTATACCGTTGCCGATGTTGAACTGTGGTAAGTGGTGGCTGTGTTCGGATCAAATGGTGTCGCTGTGCCATCAATCGGTGTTAAGCGCGCATCGACGTTAAATGCTGTGTAGATGTTATTGGTGCTCTGCGGTGCACCGGCCACGTCCGGTATACGGATTGGCTGGGTAGTCGCCAAACTGGTAGACGTCGTCGCACCGCTGTTACGGTCAACTTGATAACCCTGCAAATAGTTACCTTGGTTATCAACGATAAACTTATCATCGTTGAGCTTGAATGCGCCCGAACGCGTGTAGGTCAAATCACGAGAACCTAAGCCATCGGTGGTGGCAAAGAAGCCGTTGCCGCTGATCGCCATATCCAACGAGTTATCAGTAAACTCCAGTGTCCCTTGGCTGAACTGTTGTGCGACAGATGAAGTCAAAACACCGTCACCGACTTTTGTATTACCCGCGTTAAAAATGCTCGACGCATACACGTCAGCGAACTCCGCACGTGACTGTTTAAAACCGGTAGTTTTTACGTTCGAAATGTTATTCGCGGTTGTATCAAGATCTTTTTGTGATGCGTTGATGCCGCTCAGTGCAATATTAAATGACATAAGTCACCTCGCTATTTAGCCAATCTCTGTGACATCTTTAAAGTTGATGCCACCTAAACCTTTCAAGTTAAGTACGATGCCACGGTCACCACCTGTGCTAACACTTTGAACCGTCGCGTGCATTTGCAGTGGTAAATCTTCCGCGGAGTTACCTAGCTGGCCATTGGCAGTAAACGAATACTTGCCAGCCGGCACTGGATTGCCGCTTTTATCTAAGCCGTCCCATTCAAAATCCTTGGTACCTGCAGCTAAATCGCCCATATCAATGGTTCTCACGACCGCATCATTTTCATCCTTGATGGTAATTTTTACGTTCTGCGCTGTTTGCGGTGCAGCAATCATGCCAGACGCCGTGCCACCGCTATCGATCGAAGCCTTGCTGGTCGGCACCAACACCTTGCGTCCGACAAGCGTAGAGGCCTGCAGCGCTTGATTCGATGACATGTTCTCGGTGAACTTGGTAAACTGCTCTTGCAAGCCAGTGATACCTTCAGCCATCGAGAAACTGGTCATTTGCGCAATCATTTGATCGTTATCAACGGGCTTGGTAGGGTCCTGCATATTCAACTGTTGAGTCAGCAGCTTAAAGAAGTCCTCCTGCTCTAACTGTTGATTATTAGACCCATCAGCGTATTTAGCGCCCTCTTCCTTTTTCCAAGTGAGATCGTTGATTAACGGGTTACTGTTACTCACATTATCCATGGGCTATCTCCCGTTACCCTTGTCCAAGACGCAACAACCGCTGAGTCATGGTTTTCGCTGTATCCGCCACCTGCACATTGGTTTGATATGAGCGTGACGCAGAAATCATGTTGGCCATCTCTTCGGTCACATTGACGTTGGAGCGATAGATGTAGCCATTACCATCCGCCATCGGATGGTTTGGGGCATATTCGATTTGCAACGGCTTATCGCTCTCGACAATACCCATAACTTTGACTCCAGCAGACTGGCCTGCTTGGCTTTGGTTAGTCAGACTATTACCACGATAGTTACCTTGCGCATCAGACAGTGCGGTAGCAAACACCGGATTACGTGCACGATAGGTCTCATCAACACTACTGCTTACCGAGTTGGCGTTCGCCAAATTACTTGCCGTGGTGTTCAAGCGCACCGACTGTGCACTCATTGCTGACCCACTGATATTAAAAATATTAAATAGACTCATCGCTCAGATTCCTATGCTTGACCGCCGCCTAGCGCTTTCTTAACGCCACTGATGCGGCCGTTGAGGAAATTCATCGTCATTTCATATTCCAATGCATTTTTTGCATACAAGTTTTGTTCCACTTGCACATCCACCGTATTACCGTCACCGGTATCAGGTTGATTTGGGATACGGAACTTCTCGGTTCCTTGCGGTTTGATTTCGACAGAAAAGTGTTTTTCGTGGGTACGCGCGAGCTTATAACTCTCCATTCCACGCTGAGCCTGCGCTAGCGCTTGTTGAAAGTCGAGTCCCTTAGCTTTATAGCCGGGGGTATCTGCATTGGCGATATTGTTAGCAATTACCTCGGCCCGACGCGTTCGAATACCCAGCGTGTGCTGCTGAATACCCATAAGCTTGTCCATAGTCAGTGCCATAATTTTGTCTCCCACATTTCAGGTGGACAAAATAATGCATTATCTGTGCCAAGCTTATTCGAGTGAGGTTAATTTTTGCGCTTGTAGATGATACCGGGGTTGCAACGTATCATTTCGAAGTCATCAGTCAGTCCTGATATCGATTCTGAAGCCCCTAAAAAGAGATACCCTTTAGGGTTCAAAGCTTGCCTAAATTGGGCAATGATTTGCCGCTTGATGTTTGCCGAAAAATAAATCAATACATTGCGGCAGAAAATTATGTCGAATTTACCCAGCAATGCGTAACTGTCGAGCAAATTGAGGTGACGGAATTGAACAAACTGCTTCACTTCATCTTTTAGAGTCGACGAACCCGGCTTCACGCCTTCATCGAAAAATTTCTTTCGCCGTTCTGGTGATAAGCCACGCACGATGGCGAGACTATCGTATTCAGCGCGAGCGCACTGCTCGAGCACCTTGTTCGAAATATCGGTGGCGGTAATTTTGATACCACCTTTAAGCGCACCCGGATTTTTTGCCTTGTACTCAAGATACGACATCGCAATCGAATACGGCTCTTGTCCACTTGAGCAAGCGGATGACCAGATCTTCAACGGCCGAGTTTCATTCTTGTATTCTTCGAACACTCGGTTTACCAAGATTTCAAAGGGATAGGTATCACGAAACCACAAGGTTTCATTGGTTGTCATGGCATCAATAACAGCCGAACGTAAGGCACGCTCGCTAATCTTCATTGACCGTTTGACGAGCTCCGCTAACGAGTCGATACCAAAATGACTCATCAGCGGTGATAAACGACTTTTTACCAAATAGAGTTTGTTGTCACCGAGCACGATCCCGCACTGATGCTCCAGAAATTGCCTAAACTCTTGGTATTCTTGTGTATTGAGTTCTTTGTTACTCGACATTAACTGCGTCTATTCCATTACTCGGCTTCGGCGACAATGTTTTCAGCATTGAGCCATTTTTTAACGGCACTGGCGAGCTCATCGGGATGAAATTTTGCGATAAAGTCATCAGCCCCTACTTTCTTAACCATCGCCTGATTAAATACGCCGCTTAGTGATGTATGCAATATAACACGAACATCGGCCAAATTCGGATCCGCTTTTATCTCAGCGGTTAATGTATAACCGTCCATGACAGGCATTTCCACGTCCGATACTAAAACGGGCACGTGCGGTTGTACATTACCATCCACTTCCTTGGCCTTTTCTTTTAGCCAATCCAGCGCCTCTTTACCATTTTTCTTTACTTCAAGTGGTATCTCAAGGGATTCAAGGGCGCGCTTTATTTGGCCACGTGCCACCGCTGAGTCGTCGGTGATTAAAATGGTAAGGTTTTCTTTCTCGACGGTAATCGGCTGATTCTTAACATCATCGCTCAATTCGGTGTTGACCGGCGTAATATCGGCAAGGATGCGCTCAACGTCAATAATTTCGACAAGCTTGTTTTCGATTTCAGTGACCGCGGTAAGGTAGGCATCGCGACCTGTGCCTTTCGGCGGTGGCATGATGTTTTCCCAATTAATATTGATAATGCGGTCAACGCCACCGACTAAAAAGCCCTGCACGGTACGATTGTACTCGGCAATAATAATAAACCGGTTTTCGATATCGGTAATCGCCGGCCCACCTGTCGCGAGACTTAAATCGATAATCGAGATCGCTTGACCACGGATGTGGGCAACACCACGAACCAGGCGATTGCGTCGTGGAATCGATGTCAGCTTCGGACACTGCAGCACTTCGCGTACTTTAAAGACGTTAATACCAAAGCGTTGCTGGCCACTAAGGCGGAACAGCAAAAGCTCCAGACGGTTCTGACCCACCATTTGGGTGCGTTGATTTACCGAGTCAAGGATGCTTGCCATGTTATCTCCTGTGTGCCGCTTATCGTTGCTGGCATGTTCTTTGCTAGCTTTATCACCAATAGTGTCATTAAAGGTGTAAATGTCAATTGATTGACGTCGTACTGGTTACCCCAAGGTAATCGGCCGATTGCACCCAAAACTTTAAGTGGAGTTAATATGATAATACGGCAAACCGCTATAATCAGTTCGATCTTTCTCATATTGACGTCAAGTTTAGCATTTTCAGCTGAACCTTCATCCTACAATTACAAGAAATTGCAGCAATTAGCCAATAACTTTGTTCAGCAACAAGTGACGCAGCCCGATAACGGGCGTGTTGAAGTGGTCGTAAATTCGCTCGATCCCCGCATGGCGCCCAAGGTGTGTGCTTCTGAGCCGAGCATTGGCTTTGCTAGAAATTCGGGGTTAGAAAGTTATACCACCGTCGAGATTCAGTGCACCAGTGGCACTCAGCCTTGGCGAACTTATGTACCGGTGCGGATTTATCAGTACCAAGAAGTCTGGTCTGCTGCGGTCCCGATGTCGCCAGGACACCTTATCAGTGAGCATGATTTACGTATTGCTGAAGTCGATATTAATCAAGTGCGTGCCAACATATTTACCGAT
Source organism: Idiomarina sp. UBA3162 (assembly GCF_002364475.1). Classification (NCBI taxonomy): domain Bacteria; kingdom Pseudomonadati; phylum Pseudomonadota; class Gammaproteobacteria; order Alteromonadales; family Idiomarinaceae; genus Idiomarina; species Idiomarina sp. UBA3162. Next base: position 81,190 of record NZ_DEYI01000003.1, on the reverse strand, counting down.
AAGACGTTATTGGTTGGGGCGCGCGTAAAGCGGCGAATTTCTGCCGGTGACGCCATCGAGGCGCGCGATACCTGTCTTGTTTGCGAAGGAGAAAGCGTTACAATAGTGGCGCAGGATAAATCGTTGCGCATCACAGCATCCGGTAAAGCCTTAGGTGACGGGTTACAAGGCGAGTCAGTGGCGGTGCGAAATGTTCGTTCAAACAAGTCACTCGAAGCCGTCGTGACAGGCTTAAACGAAGTAACGGTTAATTTATAAACTTTTTTTACTAAAAGAATTAAAGTTATTTTTTCTGCGGCCGATTACAAAGCGAGAACTTATAACATGTGAGGCGAGCGATATGGCAATTAACATAAACAACAACGGTGTTAAGAATAATTCAATCGACACCAAGCAAACGCAACGTCAGACATCGACTGAGCAGTCGAGCAACAGCGGTGCAACAGCGAAAAGCGGTTCAGACTCAGTTTCACTGACCTCTGAAGCACAAAACCTTTCAGCATTGCAGGAAAAAGCAATGAACAGCAGCGGCATCGATCAAACTAAAGTGGATCGCATTAAGGCAGCTATCGAGAACGGTTCATACAAAGTCGACGTTGATCGTCTGGCTTCCAAACTTGCGCAGTTTGAAGGTGACTTGTTTGGTGGAGCGATCGACACAGATAAAGACGCTTAACGCGCGCTTAGGAATTTATGACGCCTATCACTGAAGTTCTCGAACAAATGTCGCAAGCACTGGAGCAACTGCAACAGTGCCAGCAACAAGAATTGACCGCTGTCGTTAACCGTCAGCATCAAAGTGTTGCTGAGTTAGCAGAGGTCAAAGCCAGCTTACTCAGCCAGCTCGCTGAGTTTGATAGCTTTCTTGCCGAGCACCCAGAGCGACAACAACTCAGCACCGATGAAGTGCTGAGTGAACGCGTCGCGCAACTGCGCTCTACTTTGGCTGAAGTCAAACGTCAGAGCGATGTCAACGAACACGTTGTGACACGCACACTCGCTAATATTGACCAATTGAAGCATGAAATTGTGCGACAAGCATCCCATGCCCGCGGCGATGCACTCACCTACAATGCCAAAGGCAAAATCCGCTAAACAGCACTAAAGATTTCATCATCCATGCCGTTAATGAGTTATCAGGTATAACTCATTTAGGCTTGAGGTCGATATGAAACGTGCAGCTCTAACCATATCTTTATTTTCTAGTTTGCTGATGCTCAGCGGGTGCAGCGCTGTCTACGATACTGTCTACGATCAACAACATGTCGAATGGGAAACCGAAACCCCGGAACATTTCCCGGTCTTAACGGCCACTGGCTTTGCGCCGATTGATGCGCAACCGGGCGAAACCAAGCAACATAAAGATCTAGCCGCCATGCGCGCCTCTAAACTCGCCGCTTATCGTGAATTGGCTGAGCAAGTCTATGGGCAACGCATCTCGGGTGGAACCTCAGTACAAAACTGGACCTTAGGCAACGATCAGTTTCAGGCTTCTGTAGATGGGGTTATTCGCGGTGCCGAAGTTGTTCGTACCTACACGGTGGGTGAATATTATGCGACCGAGCTGCGCCTCGATTTTGCCAAAGTGAATAACCTGTACGAAAGCACCAGCCGTAAACAGAAGATAAAGCGCGTCGTTTATTACTAACCAACACATGCTTGGTGGTCTGATTCTTGCTTAAGTATACGTAGAAGACCCCTTTGGTTGGCTGATGAAAGGTATAAACATGCTGCGTAAGTTGTTAATTGGTGTAATCGTCGGATTTATGACGCTGAGCATTCATGCTCGAGTAATCGAAGTCGAAGGCAGTGCCCGTATCGTCAACGGCGATACCCAAGCGGCACGCAGCCAAGCCATCGAAAATGCGCTACAACAAGCCCTGTTAATGACGGGCAGCTCTATTACTTCGGTCCAGTCTATCGTCAACGGTGTAGTCAACAACAATCAAACTCAGGTGTCCGCCACCGGCAATGTTGAGCGGGTTGATGTGTTGCGAGAAGAAATGCGCGACGGACGTTTATACGTGCTGATTCAAACAGAAATCTGGCAGCGCGAACAATCTTGCCGTGGCAGCCACTATAAAGCCGGTGTAACCATTGCCCCATTTGAGTTCTCTAATCGCGAACATGCCGCCTATGGACAAATCTGGACCCTAGGTAATATTTCGGCTCAGCATTTAGCGCGCGATATTGCTAGCCAAAGTGATCAATTATTCGTAACCCATACCTTGCGCCGTAACGCGGGTCTGCAAGCAGCGCTCGACAATCTTAACCTTAACGAAGTCGGTCGTATTGGTCGACAAATTGGTTATGCCAACGACAGTCAGTTCGTGATTCTGGGGATCTTCGATGATCTGTCAGTGACAGAACAAGGCTCATTTTTAGGTGTATTTGAACAACAACCCACTCGCCACTTTGCACTAACGCTCTATTTAATTGATGCAATGAATGGCGACTTGATCACCCGCGCACGAGTCGAAGGCGCAGAGCCCTGGACCTTTCCGCGTAATGCCCAAGTCGATGTAGCCACCACGACATTCTGGGATGCTCCGTTCGGTGTGGCGCTAGCGTCATCATTAGAAGAGCTCGCTTCGGGCATTCAAATGCAGGTTCAGTGTAAACCGGTGCGCGGTCGTGTGGTCTGGCATGATCGCCAGCAGGTACAAGTCAACTTGGGTGAGTCACATGGTGTTAAAGTGGGGGACAAACTTAAGATCGTACACCCAAGCAACTACGTGGACGACCAAGGTCACTTCCGTCAACGTTGGCAGGTCAGCCGTTTTACCGTCACCGTCGAACAAGTACAACCCGATAGCGCCGTCGCCTCTATTAACGGCCCTGATGTGCTAACCAACGTTCAGGTAAACGACTGGGTGGTTCCTGCAAGTGAGTCTGACACAACTGTTGCGCAGTAGTCACCGAGTGGCTGGAAAGCAACTTCCGGGTCTGGCATAATCCCCGCCACGATTCGGTTGTCCCCGTAGCTCAGCAGGATAGAGCAGCCGCCTCCTAAGCGGCAGGTCGCAGGTTCGACTCCTGCCGGGGACGCCAACGCACGTCCAACGACCTCAGCGGCGTGTTAAGAATTCAACTAATGGCGCAAAACGCATGGGCGTTGCCTCGAGAAACCCCTGCATCACATCAGTTTCAAGCTGCTGTACCATCGCTTTTTCGGCGACCGTCTCGACCCCTTCTGCAACGGTATTTAAGCCCAGTTCGTGCGCCATACCAATTATACCGCGCACGATTGCCTGATTAGCATTATTCGCATCAATTCCTCGAATAAAGCTACGATCGAGCTTTACATCACTGATAGGCATTTGTGTTAGGTAACGTAAGTTAGAGAAACCTGTACCAAAATCATCGAGCGCAATAGCTATCCCCATATCGGTGAGCTTATCGAGCGTAGCCACAGCGCTCTGCGCATTTCTCAACATCATTGACTCGGTAATCTCGAGCTTAATCTCTGAAGGCGTTATTTCAGTGTCGATAATCACTTTTTCCAGTTGCTCGACAAAATCACTGCGAGTGATATGAACCGTAGATACGTTGACTGACATACGAGCACCTTTAGCAAGCAACGGCTTGAGCTGCTTCCAATCGCGAAATGCTTGCCGCATGATCCAGTAACTCAGCGGAATGACTTGGCCCGAGCTTTCCAAGATAGGAATAAATTCTGCGGGCGATAAGTTTTCAATGTCCGGATGACGCCAACGAATAAGGGCCTCTAAGCCACATACAGTATTCGACGCTAAGCATATTTGCGGCTGATACACTAAATGAAACTGATCTTTGTCGATGCCTTTTTGCACCGAGTTCCGAATCGCCAACGCGCGGTTGAGCTCATCGTTAAAGGATTTATCAAACCATTGGAAGGTGTTTTTGCCCGCTCGCTTAGCCTCGAACATCGCAATATCGGCTTGCTGGATCATGACTTCCGCACGATTCATACGCTCTTTGCAATACGTCACCCCGGCGCTGGCAGTAATATAGATATCGGTACTTTCGATTTTATAAGGACGCGCGATATCATCAAGAATCCTTTGCGTTACTATCGCTGCGTCTTGACGCGCTTCTAACCCCGTCAGGATCATTAAAAACTCATCGCCACTAAGACGAGTCAGCGTATCCGAGTTCCGTAATTGGTTGCGAATACGCCCCGCGACGACTTGCAGTAGCTTGTCGCCCATTTCATGACCTAAACTATCATTAATCGCTTTAAAGCCGTCTAAGTCTAAAAAGACAACCGCAGTGAGCGTTTTCTCGCAACTCTCCGATAAGCAGTGCCGCTGCAGGCGTTTAATAAATTGGGTGCGGTTAGGTAACCCAGTTAACGGGTCATGTTGCGATAAAAATGGCAGATGCTCAGATTGGCTCAACTTCATGTTGAACGGGTGCAAGTAAATCAGATACTGTTGGCACTCATCATCGGTAACGCTGATGGCACAATAGTAAACAGGCTGTCCACTGCGCTCATCCACCTGAAAAGAGCTCGATAGGAATTCCTTTTCGTCTGATGGCAACTGAATTGCCAAGTGCTGACCTAAATGCGCATGGTCACCGAGTAATAGCTTGGCGCCCTGATTGGCATATGTGATTGCGCAATCGCGGTCAACAATGACAATCGCTATACGGCTTTTATCGAAGATTTCATAACGCGCACAGGTATATTCCATAGCCTAATCCTTTAGTTTCTAGCTCTGGTTCGCCAGGTGACTTCAATCCGTGTTCCGCGCTCACCCACCGGAAAAGCGCTAATAGCAGCTTGATGCCTGATCGCAATCAACGCACATTTAGCTAGTCCAATGCCGACGCCAGCCGTACTTAAATCATTACCCCGTTGAAAAGGCAGCATCGCTCTCTCGTCCAGTTCAGCATAAATGCCGATACCATTGTCTTCAACTATCAACCGACAATGGCCCATCTCCGTTACTTCAGTCACAACACTAATTTTGAGCGGTACACACGTATCACGAAACTTAATCGCATTTTCGACCAGTTCATACACTAGAGTCGTCGCTAACTTTGCGTCCACGAGCGCTGAATGCTGACAGTCATTGACGACTGAACCGCCAATACGCCTAAGCTCAAACGCGAACGCCTCTTCAGCGGACTCAATTAAGTTGCACCAACGAATATGTTGTAAATTAAGTTTAGCATTGATCAACGAGAGCCACTCTAAGCCCTGTGTTATATAGACCCGTTGATTTTTTAAACACTCGGCTACAGAATCAGGCATCTGACCGTGGCTTTCTTCTAACACCTTTGTAATCGAATGCCGCGTTGGCTCTAACGCACGATCGGCTAAACGCTGTGTGAATACGCCGACTAAGCGACTCAACTCGTGCTCAACTGACGTTTGTTGATTATCACTCAAACTCAGCAGGTGATATTGCGCGACGCGATGTTGGTGTACATTAAGTGTCTTACCAGCTTGAATCGGGTGTTCGATTTCAAGTGAAGCGGTCTCACGGTCGAGGATCGATGTCAGTGGTTCGATAAGCCAACGCGGTTTCTGAGAAGAAGCCGTTTTAAACAGCGTATCGAAATGCGTGTTATGCCATAAATAGTTTCGTTGCCGATCGAAACAAATAATCGCTAACTGAAGCGGCTCGTAGAGCCGTTGTATTGTATGCAGAGGAACGTCCATGTTGGTTTTACCAAACCAACGCCTTGGACTCATACTTGCCATCTCTCAATCCTTGAGCACATCTTTCGTAATCCATTACGTTAGAAGTATCACGCTTACTAGCTGATTGACAAGCGTTTATTTGTCTTTAAACGGGAGCGCAAGTAGGGTCCAAAAAGGGGTATTGCGCTGCTCTTCGCGAAACTCACGCAAGCCAATATCGACGTTGTCGGAGCCCGCATGCGGTTGATCAGTGTAACTACCAAACAGCCAATCCCACCACACCACACTAAATCCATAGTTACTGTTAGTTTCACGCTTAACACTGCTATGGTGAATCCGATGCAGCTCTTGCGTGATCAACACTTTGCGAACGCCGGTCTCAAGCTTCGCAGGTAACTGCACGTTGCCATGATTAAACAACGAGCAGGCGTTTAAAATGATCTCAAAAATTATCACAGCCGCTGCGGGGGCGCCTAACATCAGAATAGTTGCGGCTTTAATAGCTAAACTTAAAATCATTTCGATTGGATGAAAACGCACGCCTGTGGTGACATCAAAGTCTGGGTCGGCATGATGAACGCGATGTAAACGCCATAACCAAGGCACTCGGTGGAATAAACGGTGCTGCCAGTAAAGCGCCAGATCCAATGCAATCATACTGACCATCACGGCGAGCCATAGCGGCAACTCAAATTGATTAAAGGCCCCCCAACCGTGTTCGGAGGCCCACAGGGCGATCCCCGTCAGCCCCAATGGAACAACTAAGCGCATTAACACGCTCGAGGTGACAATCAGGCCAAGATGACTGCGCCACCGATGCCAACGATTGACCCGTCCGCTGCGCTTAGGGCGTTTCGCCTCCCACACGAGCATGAGTGCTAAAACCGCCACAAAAATGCTTAATCGAATCCATGCTTCCATTGCTTTACTCGTGTGCCTTTAACGTATTGAACCCCGCCCAAATACGGGTCGCCGTCGTCACCCAACACACCGCACCAAATAGCCAAGCGATGATGCCAAAATGCTGAGGCAGTAAACACAACAAAACAAAAACCGCAAAGGTTTCAAACCCCTCAGCGAGTCCGCCCATGTAATACATCGACTTGTTCGGATAGTGAGGGTTATCCAGCCCCCGTTTTGACGCCTGCACGGCAAAGGCTAAAAAGCTGGTGCCGGTGCCAACGAAAGACAACATTAAGAAGAGCCCAGGTAACAGATGCTCGTGTGGACTATTTAAAATAAACCCAACCACCACCGCTTGATAGAAAATAAAGTCCAGTACGATATCTAAAAAGCCACCGGCATCGGTCGTTTGGGTGCGCCGAGCCACAGCTCCGTCTAGGCCGTCAGCAAGACGGTTCAACAAAACTGCCACAAGCGCCAGCTCAAACGCGCCCGCCATCAATAATGGTAGTGCGAGTACGCCGATAACAAAACCGACTAAAGTAATCTGATTAGCCGTCACAGCACGACGAACCAACAGACGCGCCGGCTTATCCAAAAGTCGCTGTAAAGGAGGTATGAGATAGCGATCAATCATAATAATACTGTTCTAAGTTCACGACTTTCCCCGGCGCATCAGCCGCATCGTGGGTGACTAAGATGGCGGGCATATTGGCGGCCATCAGTTTAGACCAGGTAAATTCACGTATGGTCGTCCTTAGTTTTACGTCGAGCGCTGAAAAGGGTTCATCCAGCAATAAACTTCGCGGCGCTGCCGCTAGGCTACGTAGCAATGCGATTCGAGCGCGCTGCCCACCGCTGAGCTGGTCAGGATAGGCTTTTGCGTAATGCGCTAAATCGACTGACTGCAATTGTTGCGCGACCCAGTCGTGTCGGTGCGCATGCCTTTTGGGTAGCGCAAAAAGCAAATTCTGAGCAACTGTCATATGAGGAAATAAATCGGCCTGCTGTGTGACCAAGCCAATTTGCCGCCGTTCAATAGGCCACTGCCCCAAGTCATTACCATCCAACGTCAGTTGGCCCTCGATAGTTACACCCGGCTGATCGACACCCAGTATCCACTGCAATAAGCTGGATTTACCTATACCACTCGCCCCAGTTAATGTGAGGACGTCTCCCGCCGCTACAAAGAGCTTAGGAATCACCAATTGATGGTGTTTAAACACCATAGTGAGATGATTAATTTCGAGCACGTGTCCCCCATAAAACCAACATAAATACGCTCCAAACACTCGCCCATTGTGCCAGCGCATAGACACTACCGAGCCGCCAGTCCCCTCCTGATGCTATGCTGACTGCTTCAGTCGTCAATGTGGGGTGTGTCACCGGTGCCAGCCATTGCGTGGGCAAATACTGAGCGACGCTGATTGAAAACGCCATCGCCCAAGCTAACGCTAATGGCCGCTTTAACATCGGGACTAACACTTTAAACCATGCCGCCCAAGGACCATAGCCCAAACTGCGCGCTTGCCAAAGCCACCGTCTGGGATAAGCGTGGTAAGCGCCGTGCAATGTTAAGTACGCATAAGGAAAACAAAACACAGTATGAGACCATAACAACCCAATAAATCCGTTATCGGGTCCGATGGTCTGCTGCCAGCTCAAAACCAAGACTAACTGTGGAATCATTAGCATGGTTAACCATCCACCATTCAGTGTGTGTTGCTGGCTTTGAGCTTGCACTTCCAGTAACGCGATGGCTGACAGCCAAGCCAGCGTGGCGCTGAGCGCGGCAAGTATCCAGGTGTTGTATAGCAAAGGTGCAATATAAGGCCACTCCGTTAACCAGCGCGACCATTGCCAGCCTTGCGGCCATAGTGACGGATAAAACCACGACTGCTGACCTGACTGAAGTAACAAGCTGATAAAAATACTCATCGCTAACAGGGCCCAAAACCAAGGCGTAGTCGCACGTTTGACGCTGCTTTTAGCAGCGCATGCGCGCTTTCCCGTCAAAGCAAGGTACCCGAGCCATCGTTGCAATACCCACTCTAGCCCGCGCAGTAACAGTACACTGACGAAAGCGATAACGACTAAAAACAACGAGCCCCAACTGACCAGTCCCTGCGTATTATTAGTGAACTGCCAATTAAGTTGATAAACCTCATGAGCAAGGAGTGCAGGCGCATTGGGTCCGACAAGTAACGGAATATCGACCACAGAAACCGTGTAAATGGCAATGATGTAAAGCGGCAAACGAATTCGTTTAAGTAACGCCGGTACGACAATTAACCACCAAAATCTGCGGTGACTATAGCCTAACGCCTGTGCTTGCTGTTGCCAGGGTTGAATCGGCATCTGTTGAACATTCGCCTGCGCCATTAATAATAAAAATGGCAACTCCTTGAGTACGAGCACAACCATCAGGGTAAAGGTACTCTTACCGCTGAGCGCACTGGACTGTATGGGTCCTTGCCACATGGGTAATAACCCATCAACCAAGCGTACTAGCCAACCCGAAGGACTCACCAGCCACAACAAGCCAATGGCAAAGGCGACGTGGGGCACGGCAATAAAACTAGCCCAAGTCGCATTAAGGTGCCTCCCCCGTGCGCCAGCAAGAGCCGCAAGCAGCACTAAGGCGCTGGTGGTTAATGTCACCGATAGAGTTAGCCATGCACTATTACCTAACGCGCTGAGCGCGCCAACCAACGATCCTCCAAACGGTGTCGTTGAATTGTGCCAAACGACAACCCCAAGCGGTATTATCAGCCACAACAGTGCTATCGCCGTGCGCACCAAACGGTGCATCGCTAACGGGGGTAACGTTGTTGCCATTGTTGCTCAAGGTAGGCTTGCCAGCTGACATGAAACTCAGCCGCGACTGGCAGCATCGCCGGCATATCGGGTAGCGTGATATCCAATACCGTCGGATCGCCCCAGCCCGATAAGTCGGCTTTTTTACGTTGCGCAGCCTCAGATAAGAAGAACTTAACAACCTGCTTCGCGGCTTGAGGATGACCACTGCTATTTGGAACCGCTAAATAATGACTATTACTAATCGCTGCCGAACCCAAGGTAACTCGTTTGGTGTCCGGCGGCACTCGTCCCTGATTGACGAGCGTTTTAACCTCATTAGGATTAAACGACGGCGCGACATCAAGTTGCTTGTTAGCAAACCAATTAAGTTGCTGAGCAGCGCTGGATGGGTAGTTCTCGCCCCCCTGCCATAATAACGGCTGTAACTCATCTAAATAGGCCCATAACGGCGCTGTTAGTTTTTCAGCGTCGACCGCATCGACTGGTTTGCGAAATGCCTCATCTTGCTCAGAAAGCGACAGCAATAATGATTTTAAAAACGTGGTGCCATGAAACTCCGGCGGTTTCGGATACGCAATACGACCGGGATGCTCGGCAGCATACTCCAGTAATTCAGCTGCACTGATGTGATCAGCTGCAAAGCATGTTGCACAGGTTAACAGGTAAAACTGCCCAACGCCCCACGGTACTTCAAGGTCAGCGACCGCTTCACCAAAGTCGTTTTGCCAACTCAGTTGATCATTCAATCTATCTTTAATATTCAGTTCGGTGAGTATCGACATCAAGCGGTCAGCCTCTTTCAACGCATGAAAGTTCTCGCCATTAATCCATATTAAATCGGCGTTGCTCTGACCATCAACCAGTTGCTTAACCACCTCAGCGATATCAGCCACCTTCACGTGTTGTAACTGAATACCTTGCGGTCGCAGTTCCTTGGCGGCCCAGCGAATGTAATCATTAACGGCGGGATTACCGCCCCACGCATAAAAATAAACGGGCGTCGGCTTACCTTGTGCCGAACTGTTTGTCGGAAAGCCCATTATTGATATCGCGGTCAGTAGTAAAAACACATATTTCATGAACGTAACCATCGGTGTAGTTTCTCAACCCACTGTAACAGTTTTTCGGGCGCATGCGCGCGCTTCCACTCGCCCGCTGCATACTTGTTCGCCTCAGCCAACGTGGGGTAACTATGAATGGTTCCAAGAATTTTATTCAGTCCGATACCATGCTTCATTGCTAAGACAAACTCGGCCAGTAACTCCCCTGCCTGCGGACCGACAATATTAACCCCTAAGATCGTGTCTTTACCCGGCTCAGTCAGCACTTTTACACGTCCGTTGGCATTGCCATCGGCTATGGCGCGATCCAGCTCGGCAATGTCATAGCATGTGGTTTCATAATCAACCTGCTGTGCCTTTGCTTGCTGTTCTGTCAAACCCACATTGGCGACTTGCGGTGAGGTATAGGTAACCCAGGGGATCACCGAGTAATCAACACGAAAGCGTTTGAAACGACCAAACAACGCATTCACCGTGGCATACCACGCTTGGTGTGAAGCAACGTGAGTAAACTGATACGGGCCGGCAACATCACCACAGGCATAAATATTCGGCAGGCTGGTTTGCATAAACTCATCGACCTGTATGGTTTTACCCTGGTCAATGCCCAGTTCTTTTAAGCCAAAGCCTTCCAGATTCGCCTGTCTGCCTAGCGCCAACAGCACCCGATCGGCGTGCAATGACTGTTCTCCTTGCTCACTTTCGACCGTGAGCTCAACGCCCTGCTCGGTTTGGCTAAAGGCTTTCGCCTGGGTGCCCAAATGCAACGTAACGCCATCATCTTGAAGCGCGCGTGCAACATAAGTCGACGTATCCGGGTCTTCGTTCGTCAATAACCGCTCACTCATCTCGACCAGATGTACCTCACTGCCCAGTCTTTGAAAGGCTTGTGCCATTTCGCAACCAATCGGTCCACCGCCTAAAATCAATAAGCGTTTAGGTAACTCGCGGAGCTGCCACAGGTTATCTGATGTCAGGTAGTCAACTTCATTGATGCCCGGTAAGTTCGGCACGAGCGGCCGCGCGCCCGTCGCCACTACGATATGTTTGGTAGTTAAGCGACGCGACTCGCCGTCTTGCTTGAGTTCCACTTCCCACGGCGATTTGATGGTCGCTTCACCGAGCTCTACATTAACACCCAAGCCTTGGTAGCGCTCGACCGAGTCATGCGGCTCAATACGTTGTATCACTTGCTGTACTCGCGCAAGCACTTGCTGAAAGTCCACAGATACCGAGTCAACTTTAATACCAAGCTGCTCGCTGTGGCGCATGTGATGCACTTGATTAGCCACGTGCAATAACGCTTTTGAAGGCACACATCCGGTATTAAGGCAGTCACCCCCCATTTTGTCGCGTTCGATTAAGGTCACTTTGGCTTTCACTGTTGCCGCTATGTAAGCACTGACTAAGCCCGCTGAGCCTGCACCAATGACGATAAGGTTATTGTCGTAGTGTTGAGGGCGGGTGAAACCTTTAAACGCCCGGCGACGCTTGATAGCTGTAAGTAACCACTTGGCGATCAGAGGGAAGATACCCAACAACACAAACGCGCCAATGAGATCGGCCGAGACCACATCGCCCACTTGTTCAATTTCTGCGAGCTGAGTACCTGCGTTAACATAAACAACGGTACCCAACAACATGCCGACTTGGCTCACCCAGTAGAATGTCCATGTTCTAATCTGTGTAAGACCTAAAGCCAGATTAATCACAAAAAACGGAAAAATGGGTACCAGCCGTAAACTCAACAGATAAAAGGCGCCGTCCCGCTTTACGCCGCGATTGATCGCCTCGAGCCGCTGACCAAACTTACTTTGCACCCAGTCTTTTAATAAAAAGCGCGCACTTAAAAAGGCCAGCAAAGCACCGACCGAGCTAGCAAAACTGGCTAGTAGCAACCCCCAGCCGAGTCCAAAAATGGCACCGGCACCTAAGGTTAGGATCGTGGCACCTGGAATCGATAACGCAGTGACCAAAACATAGGCGATGAAGTAGATAGCAAAAGTCAGTAACGGTTCCGTCTCAAACCAGCCATTAACACGCGCTTGCTGCGCTTTTAGCGTATCAAGATTGAGATACTGCGTAACATCGAACATCACCGCAGCGACAATGGCCGCGATAATCACCAGCGCCAGCAGAATTTTTTTTACAGACACAACAGCTCCTTCTAAAAGCGGTAATCAACAGTCAGCTGCGCGTGGCGCGGAAGTGATGGAAAGGCGAGTGTGGAGCCGAAATAGCCGCCCTCAAACACCGGTGACCAATTTTCTTCATCGGTTGCGTTGAACACATCTAAACGCGCACTCAGTTGAGCAGTAATTTGATAAGTTGCATTTAAGTTCAACATATACTGATCACGTATCATCACAGTCTGCAGGTAATCAAGCGGATAGCTCTGGGTATAACTCAAATCACCACCCACCGACCACTGAGGCGTTAGCTGCCAACCTGCGACGGCAGAAGCTTGCACCTCAGGAACGCCTTGCAAACGTTGGTTCGAGGCTGCAAAGGCCGCAAAGTTAGGCGCCCCCACACCGGTACCATTGATAATGTCCGGTCGTGAATTATCAAACAAGTCCGCGACTTGACGCGTATCTTGAAACGCAGCCGAATTATCATAGTGCGCATCTAAATAGCTGGCAGCCAGTGTCGCCCAAAAGCCGTTTTCATTACGATAGTTCCACTGCGCCTCAACACCCTGTGTGGCAATACCGCTATTAGAACCGTCGCGGTTGCGCAAGCTACGTGTTTGGTCAAATACCACCACATCGGTATACCAACGACTGTTGACCGGCGCAATTTTGATACCAATCTCATACAGTGTATTTTCGGTGGCGAAATTCTGTGAATCAATGACTTGATTCGCATTTAATACCGTACCGCCCGCCATTGAATTCGAAGTCGAATCGCTTTCGTACGCTGATGCGTAAACCATCACCGCCGTTGAAAGTTGATACTGAGACGACAGGCTAACCGCACTCAACCAGTCATTGTAACTGTCCTCAGCCGCTTCAAATCCAGCGGGTGGCAGCGGATCCTTCGCGGTCACATCGTAGTAATCAAGCCGTGCCCCTGCGGTGACTTGCCAACGCTCAGTCAGTGCCAGCTCATGCTGTGCGAACAGACCCCACTGTTGGCTTAGCGAGTCGGTGGTATCCGATAAGATATAATCGCCCACGCCGTCGCCATCGTTGTCATAGTTGGTGCCTGGTGACACAAACAAGCCGGGGCGCAACTCCACTAATTGGGCTTGTTGCGCTGCCGTTAGCGGAATGCGGCGATTTGAAATAGGACCGGTGAGGTCAGTCGGTAAATCGGCTTCTGTACTGAACTGGCTGTAACCCAACACATCATTGATGCGTAAGTTGATGCCTACAATAGAGCGATCGTTAATATGCAATTCAGCACGGTTTTCGAATGTATGTGCGCCATCAATAATCTCAACAAAGCTGTTTTGGTTAATCCCCTCACGCTCTAAATACTGATAATACGTGCGGTTTACAAAAATAAGTGCGTCAGACCATTGCTGCTGAAACGTCGAATGAACCAACGTCGTTTTGGCATTATTGATATCCGCTGGATCGGTCAGTACGCGACTGCGATCAATTTCCACTTGGCCCGTCGGGCTGACAACCGCGTAAGCACTTGGCACGGTAGAACCATTAGGCTGTACACCTTGTCCGGTAATATAAAGGTTGTCATCGATGAGCGCTTGGGTGGGCCGGTTGATACCCGCGTTATCGGTCCACTCGACATCATAGTACTCAAGCCCGATATCCCACTCAGTGCGGCTGTTCGGCGTAAAGCGATAGGCGACAAATACGTCATCACTGCGAGTCGAGGTATAATCGTAAAAGCTATCATGGTCGACAAACTCAGCGCTAACTCGTAACCCATGCTTGTCACGCTTGAGCACTTCATTATGATCGAGTTGCAGACGGTATTGACTCCACTGACCCCATTCACCGCGAACCCGTGAGCGCTCTTTATCTGTCAGTGCCTTTTTCGGCAATAAATTAACAAAGCCACCGACGCGCTGAGTCGTACCCAGCATCACCGGTGGCGCTCCTTTCACTACGGCAATCCCTTCGATACTATTAAACGACATTGGCACACCCAAGCCGTTGTTACCGGCTTGACGCCGCATACCCGCCTCGAATAACTCACCGAGTTGCCCACGCATACTCGGGAGTGAAGGATTGCCAAAACCCGCCGCAGCAAAACTGTTGGGGGCAAACCGAGCGATATCATGTAGATCATTAATCGCCGCTTGATCCATCAGCGAACGCGATATCATGGTGGCAGAGCGCGGGATTTCCTGTAATGCATCGGACAAGCCAAACACCCCTTCGACCGGTTCTTCACTCGGCAATACCAGAGTCTCCCCTTCGCCGGTGACCTCGATAATTTCAATAGGTTCTTGTGCCATTACAGACACCGGAAGCAATGCCAACCAAGCGTACTTCATCGGGAAATCCTTTTTATAGCTGACTTAAGAAAGAGCGAATACGTTCCGCATTTTTACCCACATCGCTGCGACCCACGCGTGACTTACTACGAATGTCGAGCAGCGTCTCATCACTTTGTGCCTGAATACGAATCACCACATCGTCTTTAAAACCAAACCAGGTTGTTGTGGCGGTTGCCTCAATCCGGTGTTGTTCATCCGACGTATCGATAATTTCCCAGCCCATATTCTTAGCCACGGTCAATGCTTGTTGATAGAGCTCATCCGGTGATTTGGGTGAGACATAAGTGGTAATGTCGGGGTACGCTTCTTTCTGTTGCTTTGCCGTTTCCTCACCCGCGTACTCCACAGGATTAGGCGCGTTAGCACGCAACGGTGCAATGGCCACAAATTCGGGCGGGTTAACCGTATCCGTTGAGATATCATGAATGGGCGGCACCGAGGTTGCCGTTTGGTACTGCGTATAAGGTAAATAAAACGCGATAAATGAAGCAATAATAGCTAAAACGCTGAGCCCTGCCCGAGCGCCTTTAGGTCGGCGCACGAATAACGCAATAATGTTTAATATACCTGCACCGATGGCAAGATAAACAGCCCAACGCAACAACGTGAAGGCACCACCTAAAGTGAGCCATTCGAGTTGATAAAGCGGGCCGGACAAGCCGATTAGAACAAGAGAGAGTAAACCAAGAAAAATTAAAATGGAGTGCAACGCTTTCATAGTCTGTCCTGAACAAATTATTGTTTTATAAGATATTAGACTACGAAAGCGCGGTTAAGCCAGATCAACGAATAATGGGTTGCGTATTGGGTTCGTCCAAACGCTCAATAACAGAGCTTGGAATGTAAACAGAGCCTGTGCTCACCACATGTTTATTGTTAATGTCCACCAAGCGCGCGCTGGCCAACACACCATCACGGTAGTGGCTATAGGTACCTACAACAACATGGGTAATGGGTAGGATCTCGTCAATCTCAAGGTAGTCGCGCGTTAAAGCGAAATCCCCTTGCGGTGTGACACGGATAAATTCCGTCGTTTTGTAGTCGATAATCGGAACCTGACGATAAGCAAGTTCTCCACGTAATTGCTCAGACATCACTTGCGCGAACGGTGTCGCATTATTATAGGACGACTGGACCCCGACTAAGTCGGTAACGGCCACGTGCGCCTTTGCTAAATCAACGCGACTGTTGTTTACCAATTGCTCCGCCAGTTGCACACTAAATGTATTGGTTGGCGCAGGCAAGGCGGTCGATGTTGTTTCAGTCAGCTCAGCTTTCGGCTCGGGCTTCGGCAACACCGTACAAGCGCTCATTGTCAGTGCTGTCATGACGATTAACGTAAAACGCATAACTCTCTCCTAACGACTTCTCTGCAAATGCCCATTAACTATCTCGGCACCCTTGTTAGTCCAGTACAAATGCTTAGGCACATAGTGATTTGCCGCGGCCAGCACCGATTGCGAACGACGGTCGAGCACACGCACACTGAGCATCACACCGTCATCTTCTCGACTCATGGTTCCCACTAATACCCAGTCTAAGTTCGGATTAAGGTTTAACTGCTGTTTATCATTGGTCAGCATCGTCGCACCCGCGGATGTCAGCGTCACACCATTCTGAGCGCGAAAGTCGATAAGCTTGACCTTGCGTTCGGCAAGATGACTATACAACGCTTCGCTCAATTCATGGCTGACTGAGTAAAGCGCGTTTTCAGGTTGAGGCAACGCCAGCGTATCCGACATCACCCAACGGGTAATGCCTAACTGAGCATGTTCATGACGGGCAGGATGGTCATTTAACTGTTGCACCAGTTGCTGAGACAAGCGATCAGCAATTTCATCATAGGGACTAATTGAGTGTGCCTGTGCCGGCAGAATCATTAAGCCGACTAAAATAGCCAATACACGCATAGGACATCTCGTTATTAAGAGTAATGGTATCCTATCGGCTTGAGATGAAAAAAATTTAGGAGTTTAGCTCGCTGAAGAAATTCCCAGTCGTTTAAACAAACTGTCGCGGTAAGATTGACCAATACGCACTTCATCACCGTTACTAAGCACCAATAAAGTCAGCCTTCCTAACTCACTGGTGATCTCTCTTACATGATTTAAGTTAACAATGACGCTGCGGTGAACACGATGAAAATCCGCGGCACTGAGCGTGTCGGCTACATTTTTCATGGTGTCGCGGTGAAGCATACGCTCTTGCGGTGTATGAACCTCAACGTAATTGGCAGCCCCTTTGATACAAATAACATCACTTAAGGGGACAAAAACGATTTTACCGACCATCCTTACGGGAAATACGTTATCCATTGCACGCCAGCATCCATCAGGCTCATAAAGGTTTAGCACATGATGGTATGGCACCCAGCTTAAGATGGGATATTTTGTGACTAACAAGACAGTATCACCATTAAAGACCTCTTCAACAGGGATTAAACCAACTCAATATAGCAATATCAGTGAGTCTGCCGAGAAGCCGATGCCGTCTTGTCTGTAAGAAAAAACAGCCAGCAAATGCTGGCTGTTGTATGGAACGAGAAAAGCGGATTATTCGTTGATATATTTATCAAGGAATACGAGCATTTTGTTCCAACGTTCGATGTTATTTTCTGGCTTATAGAAACCATGGCCCTCGCCTGGCTTAAGCAGCCATTCGTAGGTATGGTTGCGCTTCTCAAGCGCGTCACGCAAACGGAACGCATGTTCTTTCGGCACACGCACATCGCGTCCACCTTGGATAATGAACACCGGCACTTCGAGTTTGTCAACTTGATGCACAGGTGACTGAGATTCACGCTCTGCTTTATCGGTTGGCAACACTTTACTCAAGTAGTTAACACCCGCTTTAGCTTCAGAGATATCGCCCTCTTGGAACATCAAGTTGAGGTCATATACACCGACAAACCCAATGGTACATTTGTACTTTTTGGGTTCACGGATAACGCTCATCAGCGCAGCATAGCCACCATACGAGGCGCCATAAACACACATCCGCTCCGGATCTGCGATACCTTTCTCGATAAGATAATCGACACCGTCGGTCATATCATCGATCATCGTTGTTCCCCACTTTTTATAACCTTTAGTGAGAAATTCATTGCCGTAACCACCTGAACCTCGGAAATTTGGCTGTAATACTGCATAACCATGCTCAGCCAATACTTTCGCGTCAGTATCTAGGTTCGTCAGTGAATCACGAATACCGTGAGGTCCGCCATGAGGTAAAAGAATCAACGGCAAGTCTTTCGCCTCTTTACCCGGTGGCAATGTCAGCAAGCCGTGAATTTTCAAGCCATCACGCGCCTGATAGGTGATAATCTGCGTTTCCGGCATGGCCTGTTTGTCTAACCAAGGACGCGCCTGAGTGATTATCGACAGCGAACCTTTTTCTGCGTCATATAGATAAAATTCAGCTGGATGATTAGCAGACGAAACGGTAATCACCATTTTAGAGTTATCGAGCGTTGCCGAACGAATTCCGACTGAACGGTTTGGAAATGCTCGAATAATGCTCTGCGTAATATTAGCGAACTGCTTATCTTTTACGCCTTGGAAGAATACCGCATCAATGGCATCGTACTCGTAAGCACCACCAATTAACTCGTTATTACGTCCGTTTTTCAAACTGAAAATCGGCGCGATATCGGTTTTAGGATGCTCAGCAATGACTGTGCTTTCATGCGTGTTCAGGTCATAGCTCACAATCGCGGAGGTATCGCTTGAGCGAGTCGACGTACCGATCACCGTATGTCCATCGGGCATGATCTCCATCGGAGTGAAGTGGCCTTCCTCTTCGAAGTACTTGTTAGCGACTTCCCACTCCTCGTTTGCACCGTCACGAGTCATCATAACCAACTGGTTACGATTATCCGGGTCGGTACCTACAGCAATACGTGATACACCCTCATCATCGAGTAGGACACTGACATTCGTACTTTTATATCGGCGCAGCGGAATACGGCCTTCAGCGCGCTTACGTCCCGAATCAAGCTTCATTCGGTACAGGTCGATGTAGGGTTCGTTAGACATCATACGAACACTATAAATCATCACCTGATTAGGCTCATCAGGTAAAAAGTCGATAATCTGAGCAAAACGATAGTCACCATCATCAGAACGCGGTCCAGTCAATATCTTCTGGTTACCACCGTCGGCATCCATCGCAAAGATTTCGCCCGTTGGAATAGGCGCATCGAGCGAGCCAACTTCTCGTGCCATCGACATAACAAGACGATCATCATTGGCCCAATTAAAGCTAGCGACAGACTCGTTACCTTGTCCCTCTGTCATCGACAGTACTTTTTTATCGTTGATATCAAGCACTGTCAGACGAACCTTACCTTCATCCGTACGTGAGGTAGCGGCTAGATAATTGCCCTCTGGTGAAATTTTGATATCCAAAAACTGCGAAGGCTTTGCGTACTTGGTAAGCACGTCCTCTTTTACTTGTGCCATCACTGAAACCGGCAAAGCCACAGCCGCAGCGACAACAAAAGAAATGAGCTTTTTCATAAGTTCACCCTAGAAATAATAAAAGAGCCCCCGCAAGCGGAGGCTCTACCTTTACTTCATCATTGCTAAAGAATGATTAGAAGTTATAAGTTACGTTCGCAAATACGCGACGACCTAGGTTGTCATACTGTGAGTAAAGAACCGCATTACCTACTGCACGTACGTATGCAGGAGATACATTAGGTGGCTCTTTATCAAACAAGTTAGCAACACCGACAGTCACATCAAAGTTGTCTGCGAAGGTCATGTTACCTGACAATGTGTGATAGAACACACGAGGTACGTCAGCTACGAAAGTCACAGGGTCGCCCCAGTAAGTGGTTTCGTTAGTGTCGCCGTAGTACTCGTAGTCGTTAACTTTATCAACGTAACGAGTAGTCCACGTTAAGCTCCAGTCATCACGCGCCCAAGTCGCAGTAATCAAACCAACGTGCTTCGGATAACCGATTTCGCCGATGTACTGGTTGACTTCGCTGTCTGAGAACAACTGGTAAGTTTGGTCGATTTGAGCAGTGTGCTCGATATCGAAACGTAAAGTACCAAACTCGAAGTCATCTTGGTAAGTGAAGTTGAAGTCAACGCCACGTGTACCTTGGCTAGCAACGTTCACGTAACCGCCGTTAACAACATCGATACCCCAGTCACCGTCAGTACCGTCACGACGTGTGAACAAGTCACACAATGGATCGTTCGGGAAGTCTTGTGAACGGTAACAAGTACCAGTGATTTCTGAACCGCCCAGTGAAGTGATTTGGTTGCTGATGTCAACGTTGTAGTAATCAACAGACACTGCGAATACGTCGTCAGAGCTTGTCCAAACGATACCAGCGCTTTCTGCAACTGAAGTTTCAGCTGACAAGTTGCCTGCACCACCAGAAGTTACCAAAGTAGCACTGCTGCTGTTAGAACCGTCATAAGTTTCAGGAACGCCTGAAGCTAAACAGTTTTGGTAAACAGTTTCAGTTACAGTACCTTGCTCGTAACGGTTGCCGTAGTCATAACAAGGGTCAACAGACATCTGGCCACCGAAACCTGTCTGACCAGCTAAGTATAGCTCGAACAATGCAGGTGAACGGAACGAAGTACCACGTGATGCACGGATACGCCAGTCATCGTTGATTTCCCAGTTCAAACCAAGTTTAAACGTGGTATCGCTGCCGTAAGTTGAAACGTCAGTCCAACGTGCAGAACCAGTTAAGTCAATGCGGTTAGCATATGCGGTGTCTGCAACGACAGGTACACGAACCTCACCAAATACAGCGCGTGAGTTTTGTGAACCTGCGGTACGGCTTGCACTTGAAAGACCCCAAGAGTTGCCGCTTGAGCTGTGTACGCCCGGTTGGTCATCGATTTCATCACGTTGATATGATGCACCGAATGCCGCACCTACAGCGCCCGCTGGTAAAGTGAACAAATCACCTGTGATATAAGCTTCAAGTGTTTGTTGCTTATAGATAGTCTCGCCTTCTTCATAGCCGAACAAGAAGTTACGTACTTCATCAGAAGGGTTGCCATACAAGAACTGTGGATCGGTCCATGGAACGTCTACACAGGTTTTGCCTGAGATAGCAGTCACTTCGCCATTACAGCTAGTGCCGTTTGCTACGTGACCTTGAGCCATCAACATAGAGTCACGGAAGATAACCTTGTTTCCGTAAGTACCTTTGTTATAGCTGTTCTGATACGAGATATCCCAATCCCAGAAACCGATGCTACCTTCTAAACCACCTACGAAACGAGTGTAGTCAACAGTAGTATCGCTACCATAGTGATCAGTCAATGCTACAGGCATGATACCTGCGTTACCTGACCAGCCATCATACGCGTCTGCGAACTGTACAGGAATATCAGCAGTCCAGAACTGACGATATGCTTGGGTTTCGGTGTTACGTGAACTGTGCAACAACTCGCCGTAAGCATTGATAGTGTCAGTCAGGCTGTAATCACCTTGAATAAATACTGAAGCCGTTTTGGTTTCAGGAACCATTGATTCATTATCAAGGAATGGGTGACGCAAGTTCCAAAGGCCTACTGTTTCTTTGCTGTAGTTACCTTGATAGAAACCGTCAGGACCCATTAAGTCGCCTGGACCTTGAGCTGTTTGGTTAATGCTGTCATAGCCATTTGCAGCCAAGAAGCCGTCGTAGTCAAAGAACGCTTTACCGCCAGAGAATACGTTGCTTGCGCCTGCTGGGTACAACCATAAGCCATAGCCTGCGTCGTTACAGTGATAGTCGCCAGTACGTGGATCGATCGGATCGGCACGGCTACCATCTTCGTTGTACAATAAACGCTCAGAACAATCGAAGAAGTCACGGTCGCCACGCTTCAATTCACGCTGTACGTTATAGTCAACTACGAAACGGATTGAACCCTTATCAAAGGTTTCACCGATTGAAGCGTTGATACGCTGACGCTCACCGCCTGATTCGAAAGGCTGGCTCAAGTCAACAGTTAACGAGCTCTCGTCACCTTTTTTGGTGATGATGTTGATAACACCCGCAACCGCGTCAGAACCGTAAAGTGAAGACGCACCATCTTTAAGTACTTCAACACGTTCGATCGCAGAGATCGGTAATGCGTTCATATCAAAAGATGATACTTGACCACGTGTACCTGCAGGTCCAGCGCGACGGCCGTTTAACAATACCAACGTACGGTTTGCACCCAAACCACGCATTGAGATTGTTTCAGCACCTGCACCACCTGAAGTCACGTAACCAACGGTCAAAGCAGAAGTGATCTGGCTAGAACCGGCAGCAACGGTACTGGTACGCAACAATTCGCCCAAGGTGTTAAGACCTTGCTCAGTTGCTTGTTCAGCAGAAATGATGTCGATTGGTGTTTCGTTAGCAAAGCTATCAGTACGGATACGAGAACCCGTTACTTGAATACGCTCTACTTGCTCTTCAGCAGATGACTCTTCTTGTTGAGTCTGTTGAACGCCATTAACGTCAACGTCTTGCTGTGAGTCTTGTGCTAATGCAGGTGCTGCGATAAATGCAGAGCTCACACCCGCCATTAGAATCGTTCTGATAGAACGAGCCAATAATGACTGTTCGTTCATGTTCAGTCTCCCCGAATAATTTATTATTATTACGACAAAATAACATTATTTATAGAGTCGTTATTCAACGCAGCCCTCTATAAGGCTGCGCTCAGAGAGAAGAAGAACATATTTTTAAAAGTAAGGCAACCTTTTTATAACACTTAAAAAACAAAAAGATCGTTATTTGATCGCTTGTAAGCAATAACCGACTAACCCGGTTTCAGGAAATTCAACATCCTGCACCACAACACGCTTATAGCCCGCTTCTTCCGCCAGTTTCATAAGGTGATCAGGTGATTTTACCTGTGTTACAGCATCAACCATAGTACTGAGCTGCTGATGGTGAAACTTAAGATTATTGAGATAGTCATTGTATACCTGCCTAGCCTCGAGCTTCTTTCCTTTTGAGGCTGCTTGTAAAATATGACGTACAGCCGGCACGAAATTGCTGCGCCCAAACGCAGGGTTTTTACGATAAGTGTGTGCCAGCTGGTCAAGCTTACGTTGAGATAACGCAGCTTGTTTGCCCAGTGGCTTACCACGCGCTTCTAAAATAGCGGTGTACAAGGTATAGACGTGCTTTTCGAGGTGACGAATGAGGGTTGGCATCACTTCGTAAATAGCCTTATTGTTGCGCACCAATGAAGATTCCGGTGAGTGGACTAAGGCAACCAATGCGCCGTCTTTTTTCAATTGGCCATGTAAATGTTTTAAGCCTTCACTTAAGGGACCGTATTCGAGCCCAAAATGAGAAACCACAGTACCAATCTTCTTGTTACCAGCGAGTTTAAAGGTCTCATATGGGGTACGCTCGCGAATATCCAACTCTGGATCAAGCGGTTTGAGTGCCGCACTATCGACGCCAATAAAGGTCCATTTTGATTTTTTCTTTTCTTGTTTATATTCGTTAAGCCAGTTGAGCACGACGCCGTTGCCACAAGCCACATCCACGATCGGTGACTTAGGTTCAAATTCTTCCATACGTTCACGCCAAAACTTGCGCATTTGATAACGTTGCAGTGAGGTGTTCTTGTTTAAATAACTTGCTTCTGCACCCGAGCGCCAATAACTATCCCACGCGTTGGGCTGTTGTTGTGTGTTCTTGTTCATATACTGCTCTTGTGGTTATGGTTTTAAACAAACGTCCCTATCATACCCCGATAATCACGCATAAAAAAAGACTCCCGAAGGAGCCTTTTTTAAAACAATCAGTTCGTTTAGAACTTGATTTGATATCCGGCTACGAATTCACGACCGATGTGACCACGAACATAGAGTTCAGGGTTGGTGTATTCGCCGCTGCTGTTAAGCACTGGCTCTTCGTCGAACAAGTTACGAACGCCCAATGTTGCTTTACCGTACTGACCTAAGTTGTACGAGAAAGTAACGTTGTGGTAAGTCGTAGACTCAAGCTCGCCAACGAAGTTGTAGTTAAAGCAGTTAGCATCGCCACATGAGGTGTCGAGTACGTCTGTTTCGCCCGTTGAGTCGATGTAGTCAGACGTCCAAGTGACGTTGAAGTCGTTGATAGCGTATTGCAACATCAACTGTGAACGTAGCTCAGGTGCACCTGAAGAACCCGCCATGTCTTGGCTAGGACCGCCAAAGTAAACGTCTTCTTCAACTTCCATCATGTACGTAGTACCGAAGGTCGCGTTGAACAAGCCCGCACCAAGTGGGTATTCAGCGGCGATTTCAAAGTCGAAACCTTTACGCGCTAAGATAGCACCGTTTTCAGTACGCGTGTAAACGTCACCGTCGATTGAACCATTTGCACGACGTTGTAAGTCGAACGCAGGGTTAGCCGCTAAGAACGAGTCTAAGTTGCCGCCAAGCTCGATGTTGATCAAGTCTTGAACAGTCACTGAAGAAATCACGTTTTCAACTTGCAGATCGAAGTAATCTAAACGGAAGTCCCAGTTATCAAGACCTGAATAAACGATACCCGCGTTGATGTACTCAGACTCTTCTGGACCGAGGTCACGGTTGCTTTGAATCTGGTTATCAATTTGGATTTCAGGACATTCAGTCAACTCAACGCCGGCAGTCTGGCATGCAACGTAGTCGTATGCATAAGTTGCTGAGTACTGGTCTTGTGCAGAAAGCTCTTCAAGTGAAGGTGCACGGAAGCCTTCGCTGTATGATGCACGAATCAACAAGTCGTCGATTGGACGATATTCGGCTTTCAAACTGCTTGTTGTTGCAGTACCGAAGTCACTGTAATCATCATAACGGAAAGCAGCACTTACAGTCAGATCATAAGTGAACGGCATAGCGACTTCGTAGAAGTACGCTTGAACGTTACGGTCTTCAGAAGCAGAGTTACCTGCGCCGCCGCCAACTAAGCCCGCTTCAGACTGTGCGTCATAGCTGTTTTCGAATACTTGGTCATACATTTCCCAACCTACGTAGTGAGAAACCATACCACCAGGTAATTCACCTGCATTGAAGCCGAAGCCTGCATAGTAGTGATCGAAAATTGTCTTACCTTCAGTCAAGGTAGTGATGCCGATTTTGTCAGAATTTTCTTCTGAGAACGGGTCTTCACCTTCAGCGGCTAACCAGTTAAGCGCTGAGTTGCTTAAGTAATCACGGCCAACTGTTTTGTAGTCCATTTCAGCGCGCTGGTAGTAAACTTCCCAGTCGATGTTATCAAGTGCGAAACCACGGAAGCCGACAACATAGTCCTGCTGGTAGTCATCAACGTAACCATCACGGTTACCCACTGGGTACCAACGGAAGTAACCTACTTCAAGCTCTTCGTCATATGGGTTGTGCGATGCAGATGCTGGGATGTTTTCCCAAGGCGCAGCAGCGGGTGCATAACGGCCAAATGAACTGTTCTTAGCGAACAAACCGCGCATGTACATTTCGATATCATCAGTAATTTGATAATTACCATTTACCATCAATGAATTACGGTCAGTTGATGCCATGTTAGTTGATACGCCAGCGAATGCATAACCACAGACAGTACCACCGCCAACACCGCCGAACGAAGTACCTTGGTCAAGTACACCAACGAAGCCTTCAACGTTGTTTGCCAAGTCACCACATAGCGGTGACGCTTCGTAGTTGCCCTGAGGGTTTACAAGCGTTGCACCGTAGTAAGAAATACCGATGGTTTCGTCATAGATAGAGATCAAACCGTCGCCATTCTCGTCGTTCATTTGCGGCGCAGTGTAAGGACGATCGCGATCATAAATCGCATCACGTGTCTGGTGCTCAAATACCATGGTCAGGTTACCGCGGTCTGAAGAAGTACCCGCAGTAATGCTGAAGCTCTCGTTATCGCCGCCTTCAGCTTCTGGACGACCGACTTGAGTGTTAACTGCAACACCTTCAAAATCGTCTTTTAAGATGATGTTTACAACACCTGCAACAGCGTCAGAACCATAGACCGCAGAAGCACCGTCTTTCAAAACTTCGATACGCTCAACAGCAGCCATCGGGATGGTGCTCAAGTTTGCAGAAGAACCGCCAAGCGATGGTGAACCTGCAACACGTTTGCCGTCTAATAATACCAATGTACGGCTAGCGCCAACACCGAGTAGGTTCACGGTTGATTGAGACTGCGCAGTGCTACCTGAGCTAGGTACAAAAGAACCGAAAGAATTAGAGGTTAAGTTACGCAATGCTTCTGATACCGACAGACGACCTTGGTCAGTCAATTGCTCGGCCGAAATAACTTCTACAGGAGAAGCGCTCTCTAGGTCTGAACGCTTAATGCGTGAACCCGTTACTTGAATCTTTTCAATGTTGTTTTTTGCTTCAACATCCGAGTTATCCTGAGCTACGGCTAATGCTGGTGCAGCTAAACTGCCCGCCACAGCTAGAGCGGTAAGGCTCTTGCGGAAGGTACTGTTAGTCATGTTTTTACTCCCTGGTGTATGTTCTTATTCTGTCATGAACCAAGTTCGCGACTTGAATTAGAGGGCGTCGCTAAGTTGAGGTCTTAGAAACACCGTGCATGACTTTTAACGCTAGCAGGGGGGAAATTCAACTAAATGACCAAAAATAATGATCTGTTTGACTAATTTTTGGTCTAAATGTTTACTTGTTGGTCAAATGTTTAATATTGTATTAACAGATGTTTAAACAATGTAAAAAGGCAGCCCGAAGGCTGCCTTTTATTGTTAAGTGAACGTTTAATTTTAACTTACATGAATTGATAAGAGATGCTCGCAAACACGTAACGACCCAATGCATCAAAGTAACCTGGATATGTGTTACCGTTGCTGCCTGGCGCACCTGTTAGGTACGGAGGATCATTCTCAAGTACGTTGTTCACACCAACACTGATAGTCGTGTTGTCGCCCCAACGATAACGAGCAGTCAAATCAAGGTAGCTTTCAGATTCGATATCTTGAGCGCCGCCATCCAACTGCGCAGTCTCACCGAGATAACGCCAGTTAGCAGAAATCGCTAAACCATCGTTGTTTTCCCAGGTGGTACGTAAGTTGTGTTGCCATTCTGGGTTTGGAGCGCCACAGACGCCACCCCAGTAGCCCGCACATTCATACACACGAAGACCAACGACAGGCTGAGTATCGAACTTGGTGAAGTAAGTACCTACCAAGTTAAACTTCAATTTACCTAAGTCGTTATCAAAGCGCAGAGTGTAGCTTGAGTTAACATCGAAACCAGAACGTTGTTCAAAACCAATGTTCACGTTAGTCGCTACGATATTATCTTGAGCCAACCACAAAGAACCTGTATCCGGACCACGATTAATGAGGTCACAGAACTGTGCGTCGCCAGTGTCTAAGCAAAGGTCCAGCGTAGTTTCTGCAGCAACAATACCAATCGCATCTTCAACCTTGATATCGAAGTAGTCAACTGACACATCGAAGTCGCCGTCCATGGTGCGATAAACGAAACCGGCAGAAATAGTATCTGACGTTTCAGGCTCTAGGTCTGGGTTACCACCAAAGATAGCATTGTACTGGTTAGCCGGGCTTTGCGGAATACTGCCGTATTGTGCAGAAGTGACACCAGAACGCTGACACTGTTCCAATGTGGCCTCTGGGTTCGCACCCGCACACGGATCAGAATCCATGTCATACAAGCCAATTGATTGTGCACTATACAACTCACGGATATTTGCATGACGCGCTGAACGTTGGAAACTACCACGTACTTTCCACGTTTCATTGATATCCCAACCCAATGCTACTTTGTATGTATCGGTCTCTTTAGCAGTAGAGTACTCAGAATAACGATAACCCAAGTCCATGGTTAGCGTATCCGCCCAGTCTGCGCCTTCTACTAAGTAGATTTTCGCTTCTGAGAAGATCTCATCAACACTCAAGCTACCTGAAACACCGATGGTAGGGCCACCTTGACCGGCACCATCACCTGAAGTAAAGCCACTATCCGGTTGGAAAATGAGCTCTTCGCTACGTGTGGTTGCACCAATAAGTAGCTCGACACCGCCCACAGCCCATGGACTGCGCACACCGTAGTCGCCTAGGTTACCAATCGCATACGCAGTATACTCGCGTAAGTTAGTTTCACCATTCGCGTACAGAGGCAGCGTGAGGTAATCGAGTGCTTCTTGGCTGATGTTCGGTGCAAAGATATTCCAAGGCACACAGTTTGGATCAACGCCACTCAGTGCTGCGGTACAAACAGCCTCACCGGTATCAGGATCAGTGGTGACATTCAATGCACGACCAATGTTATTGATACTTAAGTCGTTTAGGTAGGTTGAACTTAGCGTTACGTTACCGAAGTTAGCGGATACGTCGTAACTCCAAGTGTCATTTAGGTAACCGCGGATACCAAACACACCGCGATAAGACAAGTGTTGGATATCGTTCTGACGTGGACCACCTTCGACGTTACGTTTACCGATATAAACGCCTTCCCACACATTCGGATCGCCCGATGCGCCTGCAGGACCACCAGGACCACAGATAACACCCGCTTGTTGTTCAGACAAGAATGGGTTGTCACAGCTTAAGTCAACCTGCGGGAAGAACGCACCTGATTCTGCAATCTGAGATACGCTGCGGTCTTTAACAAAACCAACTTCACCAAAAAACTCCATGTTTTTGTTGATTTCATAGTGACCGAATGCACCTAAAGTGACACGTTCATCTGGACGTTGGAAATAGTTACGTGGACCAAAGTTATACAAGCGGCCATCATACTCTTGGAAAGTACCTTGATCGATGTAGTAGTCGTAATCGACGAAGTCCGTTAATCGACCATCAGGGATAGTACCTGAACCACCGCACGAGTACGCACCCGGACCACCGGCGAGCGAACAGATACTGTAATCACGGTTGTCCTGAGTTACGGCTTTAATGTCGCGGTAAGTCGCATAACCGGTGATGTTGCCCTTGCCGTCATCTGCGTTAACACCCCAAATAATTGAGAAGTCGTTCATATGACCATCGCGGCCAGAACCCGGTGCTAAATCAAAGTTCGCATCACGGGCTGATTGCGCAACATCGTTATCATTCGGGTTATTATACTGATAGAAGCTGTGTTGATAGTCTAACTTCACGCCTTCAAAATCATCTTTCATGATGAAGTTAACAACACCTGCCACTGCGTCAGAACCGTATGTGGCCGATGCACCACCGGTTAACAGTTCTACGTTTTCAACCAACGCGCCTGGAATTTGGTTTAAGTCAGGTGCGATAGCGCCTTGTAATGGAGAACCCATTACCAAACGACGTCCATTCATTAGAACGAGGGTGCGGTTAGAGCCTAAGCCACGCAATGAAATAGTTGCGGTACCCGTAGCACCGTTTGAATCAGTTGATGTTTGACCTGGAAATACTTGTGGTAAGTCGTTCACCAAGTCTTCGGTACGCACGTTACCCGAGAATTCGAATTCCTCGGAGGTAACCTGAGAAATTGGGCTCGAACTCACAACGTTTGCTGATTGTGGAATACGAGAACCTGTTACCTGAATGCGCTCGGCTACTTCTTCTGCTTGTTGATCATCAGAAGCAGGATCTTGCTGGTCCTGCGCCAACGCAGGCATGCTAAATACACCTGCAATGGTTGCAGCCAACAAACTTTTACGAAAAGTTGTGCTTTTCATGAGTTGAAACTCCCCGGAACTTTATTGTTTTTTACCTCAAAATATGTTTGAGGCAATTTGAATTTAGCAAGAAGTTATTTTTCTGTAAACACTTTGTGACTTTTTTGTAATTAAGATTATTGCATAATCTTTGACAACGAGTAGTTCTTTTCAACTAACAAGCTTGGTTTTACCGGGGAGAAAGGAAAAAAAATCCGCGACTGGTTTCCCAGTCGCGGATTTTGTGTGTCATGTAAATTTAGATTAGAAGCGAGCTTCGAAACCTAAACGAACATAACGAGGAGTCTGCCATGAGTATGCAGCGCCATACCATTGGTTGCGATTACCTTCAGTTACTTCATAGTGCTCGTTTAATGAAGTAGCTTCTTGAGTATTCAACACGTTGAATACGTCAAGTGATGCTTTCATATCAACGCCACCAGCAGTGAAGTTGTATGCGATAGATGCATCAACATTGAAGGTCCAAGGCGTACGACCTACAGTACCACGCGGTATGCGATTATAAGTACATTCGCCAGTTACATCATCACAATCAGCGATGTAGAACGTGTCACCGTAGCTACCGTAGATGTTTGGATCCTTGTTCGGATAGCCTTGACCAAACGCTGACAATGGACGACCACTTGACAACGTACTGTTAAAGCCAACAGTCCAGTTTTCATCGATGTCATAACTTCCGAACAATTTGAATACATGGCGACGGTCGTTTGCTTGATAACCTTGCGCACCATCCATCAATGCTGGGAAGTCAAAGTCCTGAGTAATACCTGGATCCGCTTGGTCGATATCAGACTTAACGGCACCTTCAAAGTTACCAGTACTACGCGACCAAGTGTAGATGAAGTTCATACGGAAATCTTCTGTATTATACTTCAACTCAGTTTGCCATGCTAAGTACTCGTTATTCGCATCAGGCATTTGGATAGTTGTATCGTTTGGATGCGTAGTCAACGAACCCTCATCAGGCTGACCATCAAACAACGGTAACTTGCTTTCGTCTAGCTGTTCGCCATCCCAATAGTAACCATCTTTGAACCAAGAAGAATCTTCACCTGGATTAATCAACACACAGTACGGGTATGCATAGATACCACAGTAATCATCAAGTGCGCTGGTCACGTCACGATAAGTACCGCGTAATGAGAATGCGAGGTCGTCATTAATTGACTGCTCGAAACCTACGATAAGTTCCTGACGTGCAAACGGGTCAGCCTCTTGTGATTGGAATACCGGTTTAGTCGGTACTACAGAAACAGAGCTAGTGGTTTGACTGTTTGCAGCTGAACCATTAACAGGATCCAGTCCTTGAGGAACGCCAGAGTTCGGGTCGATACCATCAAAGTAATAATACGTAGTTGTATCGCTTACACCCGACGCAGCACGGTAGATAGTGTTGTTAGGTACTGGCAGGTAGTACTCACCCCAAGTCGCGTATAACTTGGTTTCACCAGTGCCAAATACATCCCAACTTGCACCTAGACGCGGCGCCCAGTCAGTATCGAATGAATACAAGATTTGATCAGTAGTACCTGAACCTTCGAACTTATCTTTACGGAAACCGATGTTCAACATCACGTTTTCAGTAACACGCCATTCGTCTTCGATGTAGAACGCAGAGAGTTCTGAACCGAACTTACCACCACCCTCGAAGATGCGGTCGGATACATAGTCAATAGGAGCACCGGAGTTGTTTGTGAACAATACACCGTTGTCGCCTTGGACTGAGCCACCATTCTCAAGTGTTGCGTATTCCCAGCTATGACCGCCGATAGGACGAGTAACATTGGTTGAATCACGCTCTTGATAATCGTAACCACCGCGGATTGTGTGGTCACCCCAATAATATTCGATGTCTAAACGATACTGAGTGTTT
This sequence comes from Idiomarina sp. UBA3162, assembly GCF_002364475.1. NCBI lineage: Bacteria > Pseudomonadati > Pseudomonadota > Gammaproteobacteria > Alteromonadales > Idiomarinaceae > Idiomarina > Idiomarina sp. UBA3162. The sequence goes on along the minus strand of NZ_DEYI01000003.1, from coordinate 49,804 downwards.
TTATCGAAGTTCTCACCGATAGAGCCGCCAGGACCACATGAAACCGCTGGGTTTGCAACATCACGCGTATCGATAACTGTAGAACATTCGGTGTTTGATGGTTCTGAACCATATTGAGTCTCTAACTCACCCGCCATAGCAGATACAGTCAGGTCGTCAGTCCAATAACCCGTGTAACTTAAGCTATGAGCCGTACCGCCATTCTCAAGAATAGTAGTGCCGATATTGTTACCAATAACGCCAGTGTTAGGATTATATTGGAACGTTTCACGCTCTACAGTACGCTCGTTTGAATAACCGAAATAGCTCAAGCGGTGATTCGCGTTGATATCCCAGTCAATCTTAGCGCCCCAGAATAGGTTATCGCCACCACTTGAATCATCAACGTTGTAACGTGTATCAGCAGCGAACTCGCCACCTGTCGCTGCAGCGTATTTGCTTTCAGTCGAACCTGGGTTTACTAACGCATAGATGAACAGGGTGTCTTCAATGATAGGGCCTGAAGCACTCAGCGATACGCTGTATTCGTCAGACTCTGAAACGCTGTTGTCACGGAATACATTACCTGTACCACCTTGACCACGCGAAACCTCACCTTCTTCTTGTAGGCCAGACGGTTCAAAGTAAGAAACCGCTGCAAACTCCCACATATTGGTACCGCTCTTAGTGACAGCGTTAATTACACCACCAGTAGAACGACCGTATTTAGGCGACATACCACCTGTTTTAACTTGGAACTCTTTATAGAATTCGAAAGGCACCGAGCCACAACCCAATCCACGGCGAGTATCAGTTACTTCTAAGCCGTTTATGTAGCATGAGTTTTCCGCAACCGATGCACCACCAAATGATGCAGTATTACCGAAGCCAGAGTCACCCTGAACTGTACCCGGTGCTAACAAAGCAACAGACGTCAAGTTACGAGCTACGGGCAGTTTGTCAAACTCCATTTCGCCAACAACTAAACCAGAGTTGGTTGTAGTCACATCGACATTTGAAATGCGTGCGCCAGAAACCTGAATCGTTTCTACTGAGTCGCCAACATTAATTGTTGGGGTCGCGTTAGTACCAAGCGATACACGAACCGTCTGAGTAGCAACGACTTCTGAGCCGCGGCTAACTTTCAGCTCGTAAGTACCCGTAGGCATTGCCGGAAAACGGAATTTCCCATCTTGGACTTCAATTTCGCGCGAGAATCCAGTTTCTGGATTTGTAGCCGTTACAGTCAAACCTTGAACATTCTGAGCTTGCACTTCACCCAAAATACTTGACTGCTGCTGTGCCATTGCCGGAGCGATAGCAGTCAATGACGCTGCAACAGCTGCAGCGGTCAATGTGCGTTTAAAAAACTGAGATTTCATAATTTGATAACTCCCTGGAATTATTTTTTTATCGTCGCAAGGAAAAAGCCTTGTTGACGTCAATCGAACATAGCAAGACAAGCAACATATGTAAACAATATGTTTAAATAAATTGGCTTTGATGTTAATTACTTGGCCTGTTTCAGTAGGAAGCGTAATTTTTCGTTGTGAGGCTTGATTTTCATGGCTTGCGATAAAAACAATTCAGCACACCCAATCGCATCATCCATCGCATGGTGACTTGTATACATTGGTAGCCCATACCTTGACCGACAGGCCCCTAAGGTCAACGACGAGTTGTGCAATTGAAGTTCATTGTCAAAAGACATTTTGTTTTTTTCGAAACTCAGCGTGTCAAAAACGCCCAAAGGCTTAAAATGTAAATTTTCTGTTAACCTGTTGTCACGAAGGTAAGACCAGTCAAGGCTTCTGTGATGGCACACCATAACACACCCGTAAAGTTTTTCTTCCAAGTCTTTTAAGACTTTTTTAACATCACCCCCGCTACTTAGCTGAGCCTTTGTTAATCCATGAATCGTGGGACTTTGTTGTAAATCGACATCGGGGTCTACGCAAAATTCATGGTACTGTGCTTCACCAATTAAGATCATCGGCGGCTTTATTGGAACCCAAGCGATTGACAAGATTTGGTCATTAATAGGATCAAGACCCGTGGTCTCGATATCAATTGCTATATAGGTATGATCCTGCCAGGGCTTCTGCAACTGCCTGTGCTTTGTCCATGATTGACGGAGCTTGTTTATACTCATCAGGTTACCCATCAATACCCCTGCCGACTAAACTTAAGCCCTACGCCCTGTTGCGCTTGCTTTATAATTTTAAACGCGGTCTTGAGTTGCCGCCGCGACAGTGTGCTTAAACTATCGGGGTCAATGGCATTTTTAGGCTCATCGGTATGCCAAACGCGCAGCTGGTGGTCGAGCCTCAGTTGCGTTAAAAACTGCCAAGCTTCGAGTAACGACTGGCGGTCACGTTCGCTAATAAGACGGCTGTCCTGCAATCGCTCAATCCGTTGTGCAGTAGCAGGCTCAGTCAAACCTTGATGGAGCGAATAGAGCCG
>NZ_DEYI01000003.1:0-46963 GCF_002364475.1 Idiomarina sp. UBA3162 | reverse complement strand
CTTCAGTACGAAAGCGATTAAATAAACCCAGCGGGACCGAAATGCGGTTAACAAGTAAAGCTAAGTTGCCAATAAAAAATTCATTTTTTCCAATACCAGCGACTGCTTCTCGAAACTGGTTAAACATTTTTTGCTGCCCGGCTACCGCACGGCTGTCAAAAAATATTTGGCAATACATGAGCGCTTTGGGGGTAGGATGTGTGGTCCAGCGTTCAAAACGTGCCAGCCATTGCTGCTGAGTGCCGCGACATTCAGGGTTCGATGCCATAATATTGCCTGGGCAAAGTGGCACCCCACAATCATGTAACCCCTCACAGACATATTCACCCAAACGTCTGAACCAATCGAGCTGGCTCTCGCTGAGCCCATCGGCTAACAATAAGCCGTTGTCCTGATCAGAGCTCAGAGTTTGATCTTCGCGCCCTTGCGAACCAAAAGCCAGCCAACAATAGCGTGCCGGTGCCGCGCCATTCTCAGCTTCAAATAGTTTAATAAACTGACGAGTCATAGCGTCGGTCAACGAGGCCATTAGTCGTCCTAAAATGGCTGTCTGCTTAACTCGTAAAGCAAAGCTATTCAGGTATTGCGGGATTTTCTGTGCTTCTTCAACAAGCTGCGCCCGCGTTGTCGACTTATAAATTGAACTGATTAAATAGACTGGCTCACTGCGTTGCTGTTTTATTAAATCGGTAGCGGTGATCATGCCGACAGGGCGCAACTGTTCATCGACGACTGGTAAGTGATGGACGTTACTCGCCGTCATAGTCGTCAGCGCATCTAATAAAGAACGATGGGCAAACACAAACTCGGGCAGATGCGTCATAACCGCAGCGACAGTGACATTAAATCCCAGTCCCTTTGCCACGACACGGTTGCGAATATCACGGTCGGTAAGAATGCCGACTAATTGGTCGTTATCGACTACCAGTATCGAAGAGATACCATTCTCAGACATGCACTGCGCTGCATTTTGAATCGTCGTATCACTCGCGAGACTAATCGGCGCTCGCTGAATAACATCTTCCACACGTTGCTCGGTCCAGTCGTAGTTGTCATAGCCGGCCGTCTTTCCTCGTCGTTCGGTCAGTAAGCGCTCACCATGCGCGTTGATAAAATAACGTTCAAAGGCGCGCGATTGGTTGCGTAATTTATCAAACGCGACTTGCGGTAACACGTAAACAATCCCGTCTTCAATACACTGCAGCGTATTGACGATAGCACGGCCACTGAGGAGCGATGGATAACCAAATAGATCGCCCTGCTCGAGTCGCTCGACTAATGTGCCGTCTTTGCCTTTTAGGTCAAACACACCCGAGCGCACGATAAAAAGCGCAGGACTGCAATCACGCATAATCTCATTGCAGTTGTCCGCGTTCATGTAAGTGGACTGCATTTGATTGACTGACCACGTTCGCTGTTGTTCGGTTAAATCATCGAACGGGGGACAGTCTGTTAAAAAGCGTTCGATATCCATAAGTCCGCCTTATAAAAAAAGCTCCGATGCGATGCACCGGAGCTTGCTCTTTCACTCACTGGTTGGGAAATCAGTGATCCTGTGCTTCGCCTGCACCTTTAGGATAGCGGATAGACTCCACCAAATCCTGAATGTCTTTAGGTGCATCACCTGTCATTTTGTGAACAATAAATGCCACCACAAAGTTAAAGATCATACCTAAAGTACCAATGCCCTCTGGCGAAATGCCAAATAACCAATGGTCAGGTGTATTTAACTCTGGAGAGATAAATTTAAAGAACACAATGTAACTGAAGGTGAACACAATACCCACGATCATACCGGCGATAGCACCCGTACTGTTCATGCGCTTGTTAAAGATACCCAAAATGATCGCAGGGAAGAAGCTCGATGCCGCGAGACCGAAGGCAAAGGCGACCACCTGCGCCACGAAGCCGGGCGGATAGACCCCAAAGTAACCGGAAATCAAGATAGCCACCGCTGCAGCGAGACGCGCATACATCAGCTCCTGCTTATCGGTAATGTTAGGCATCAGATTTCGCTTGAGCAAGTCATGGGAGACCGATGTTGAAATAACCAACAGCAGACCCGCCGATGTCGACAGGGCAGCAGCCACACCACCGGCAGCAACCAGTGCCACAACCCACGCCGGTAAGTCACCGATTTCTGGGTTTGCCAAGACCATAATGTCGCGGTCAATCGTCATTTCATTGCGCTCATCACCTGAGTAGAACATACGACCATCGTCGTTTTTATCTTCCCAAGAAATCAGACCGGTTTTTTCCCAGTTCTTAATCCAGCTTGGCGCATTATCATACTCAACGCCTTGCAGATCGGGCCCGTTAACGGTGTTGATCATGTTCATCTTACCGAATGCAGCGATAGTCGGTGCAGTCAGGTAAACAACAGCGATGAATGCCAATGCCCAAAACGCTGAACGACGCGCATCACGTACCTTAGGTACCGTAAAGAAGCGAACAATGACATGCGGTAAGCCTGCTGTACCCACCATCAGGGCAGCGGTAATAAAGAACACATCGACTTTACTACGCACACCTTCGGTGTACTCGGCAAAACCCAGCTGGGTCGAGAGCCCATCCAGCCGCTCGAGCAAGAACTGGCCGGATCCGTCGGCGACGGTACCTCCAAAGCCGGTTTGCGGCAAAATGTGGCCTGTCATTAAGAGTGACAAGAAAACAGCAGGTACGATATAAGCGAACATCAACACGCAGTATTGCGCGACCTGGGTGTAAGTAATTCCCTTCATGCCGCCGAGCACGGTGTAGAAGAACACGATGACCATACCGATGATGACACCGGTCGCAATATCAACTTCGAGGAAGCGCGAGAATACCACGCCAACCCCACGCATTTGACCTGCGATGTAGGTGAACGAAACCAAGATCGCGCACAGCACTGCGATGGTGCGTGCTGTCTGCGAGTAATAGCGGTCACCGATAAAATCAGGCACGGTGAACTTACCGAATTTCCGTAGGTAAGGCGCCAAACACATAGCAAGCAGCACGTAACCACCGGTCCAGCCCATTAGATAAACCGAACCATCATAACCTGCGAAAGCGATAATACCCGCCATTGAGATATAGGTCGCAGCCGACATCCAGTCAGCAGCGGTCGCCATACCGTTAGCAATGGGGTGTACACCACCGCCAGCAACATAAAAATCATTGGTTGAGCCGGCACGAGACCAAATTGCGATACCGATATACAGTGCAAAGGTCAGACCGACAATAATAAATGTGAGCGTTTGAATATCCATAGCGCATCAGTCCTCGTGAACTTCGTATTTATTATCGAGTTTCGCCATTCCCCGCACGTAAAGGAAAATCAGCACGATAAAGGTAATAATGGAGCCCTGCTGCGCAAACCAGAATCCTAGCTTAAAGCCAAAGAACCGGATTTCATTCAGCACATCCACTAAGAGAATTCCAAAGCCATAGGAAACCACAAACCACACGACGAGCAGTTTAAGCATTAAGCTCAGGTTCTCTTTCCAATACGCTTTGGCATCATCTTCGTTTTTAAATGCCATAACGTCCCCTCCTGTTGTAAGAATAATTGTTAACCTTTGTTAGGGTCGTTAACAAATGTAGGTGGAGTTGTATACAGGTGAAATTGGACTTTGGTCGTAGTGGGTTATTTTGCGCTTTATAGTCGCGCAAAATGCGCGACCTACCGCGATGAGATGTATTTTAGGAGGGCTTTGAGGGCGGCGGGTTTGACTGGTTTGGGCATGAAGTGCAGGCCGGCTTGGCGCGCGTTGCGCTTTACGTGGTCGTCGCGCATGGCGGTGACCAGTGCACCGGGTAAGTCACGCTGCCAAATGGTACGGAGCGCGCCCGCCAGTTGAATGCCGTCGTCACCGCCGAGTTGGTAGTCAAGCAACAGGCCGTCTAACGGCTCGTTGGCCTCTGCATAGGCAACAGCATCGGCGTAAGAGCGACAGGTTATCGCACGGCAATTCCACTTCTCTAGCAGTGCGCTCACAGCACTGAGGTTATCCTTATCGTCGTCGACCACGAGCAGGCTCAATTCCGCTGTCGGCGTTTGGTCGGTTTGTTCGGTGCGTTTGGCGACCACTTGTGCATGATGACCTAAGGGTATCGTCACCGAGAAACACGAGCCTTTACCCTCAACCGAGCGGATTTGCGGTTCGCAGCCGAGCTGCTCACTCATCCTTTGCGCAACACTCAAGCCCAAGCCGACGCCATCCACCGTTTGGTTCTGGATTCGATAAAAAGCGTCGAAGATTTTGTTCTGCTGCTGAGCAGCGATGCCCGGTCCCGTATCCCACACTGCGATTTGTAAGTAGTCACCCCGCTTACGTACACCGAGTAATACTTTACCCTTAGGTGTATATTTAATGGCGTTCGACAAAAAGTTCTGCACAATACGGCGCAAATAAGTCGGATCGGTATATACCGGGCGATCGACATAAAACGCGCGGAATTCAAGTTGTCGCTGCTCCGCCAGGACGTGATACTCTTCAATCAGTGGCTTTAAAACACTGCTTAACATCACATGTTTAAACTGTGGCTTAAGCGCTCCTTGGTCCATTTTTGCAATCGAGAGCAGTGTCGATAACAAGTGTTCAGTAGACCCCAACGCCGTATCTAACTTACCCAACAAGCCTTGATTGCGTTCTGATAGCTCATCCTCATTCACCGCCGATAGATACAATCGTGCCGCGTTGAGTGGCTGCAGGATATCGTGGCTGGCGAGTGCTAAAAACCGCGTTTTTGATGCGTTTGCCGCCTCGGCTTCTGCTTTTGCCTTTTTCAGCTCTTTCTCAACTTCACGGCGTCGATCAATCTCGGCGGTGAGCTCTTGGTTGATTTCGCGGATCTCTTGAGTTCGCGTATCCACGCGTTGCTCAAGGTCGATATTGGCATCCTCGAGCGCTTGCTGAGTTTCTACGTGCTCGGTAATATCGGTAAAACTAGTTACGAAGCCACCACTCGGTAACGGGTTACCTACCATTTCAATCACACGGCCATCGGCGCGGCGACGAATAAACCGATGCGGCGAACCCATTTGCATATAGCGTAAGCGTTTACTCACTAACTCTTCGACTTCACCGGGACCACACTCGCCTCGCTCGGCGTTATAACGAATTAATGTGGCTATCGGTTGGCCCGGTCTCACCATACCTTCTGGATAGTCGAATAGGTCGGTATAGCGTTTATTCCACGCGACCAAACGCAACTCCGAATCAACCACGCTGATGCCCTGCGCCAAGTTCTCTAGCGAACTAAACAAAATCGATTGCTGGGTTTGCAGCGCTTGCGTGGTGTCATCAAAAAAGTGAACCACCTCCTCCAGATTGAGCTGCCTATCGCGTAGCGCCGCCTCAACTAAAGAACGCGCCGTCGCAGACCCTAAAACACCCGCAATCGCACGTTCGACGTAATTAATTAAGTTCTGGTCGGCAACGGCTTCAGCACGCAAGGACACCGATTCGTTGGGTGCTTGGTAGTACCGCATCAGTTGTTGCGCGCGCTCCGCCCCTAAAAAAGTCTTCAGCAGCAGCAACATATCCGCGTTAGTCGCTGACTGGTTTTTATGCAGCGGACTATCAGGTAAAGATGCACGTGGTTTTACAAATGCAGTCGCTTGAATGCGATCGACTAATCGTGGACGCGACAGCAACGAGAAGGCGATATAGGCAAAGCTGTTCATCAACAGCGAAATTACCGTGCCACGGGTGATAATCTCAACGTCGGAGAGCAACGCATCGCTGTAGAGTGGTATCAATACACTCACTATCCAGCCTACCGAACCGGCTAACAGCCCCGCATAAACACCGCGTGCATGACCTCGGCGCCAATAAAGTGCACCAATGAGCGTGGGCAACAGCTGTAAAACTAGAGAGAAGGCAAGTAAACCAATACTGACTAAATTAGTGCGTGCCGCCCAAAAGTAATAACAAAGAAACGCCAATGCCATGGTGACGCCGATCGCCACACGACGGAACAGCAGCAAACTACGGTCATACTCGCGGCGCCGCTCACGCAGTGGCAAGCGCGACTCACGCTGCAACAAAATCGGCATGATCACATCGTTGGTAATCATGGTACTCAGTGTCACCGATGCAATAATCACCATCGCAGTGGCCGCAGAGATGCCGCCTATAAAGATAATCAGCGAGAGCCAAAGCTGGTCTTTTAACAGTGGAAGTTGCAACGCAAACGTGGAGCCATCTTGATAGTTGGGCAACAACAAACTGCCCGCCAACGCGATCGGAACAATGGCCAACGCTGTCAGCGCTAAGTAAACAGGAAAGCCCCACCGTGCAGTACCCAAATGTTTGATATCAACATTGTCGACCACAGCAACGTGGAATTGGCGCGGTAAGCAGAGTATCGCGCCAGCGGCCATAAGGGTTTGTACGATAAATTCAAAAGAGCCAAAACTCGCCAGGCTCCAATGTGGATTCACACTCGCCGCAAATGTCTGAGTCCAATCAAAACTCGGCTGTTCGCTCAGTAAATGCCAGGCAAAAATACCCGCGGCTGTGAGCGCAGTGAGCTTTATCATCGACTCAACCGCAATCGCTAACATCATACCGCTGCGGTACTCTGTCACCTCGACATGGCGAGTACCAAATAGCATTGCAAATAGCGCCATCAAGGCAGCTGCGCCAAGCTCTTTTAGAGAAAACTCACTGGTGATCGAATCACTTTCGGTTAGCACCGCGAAGCTCAAGCCAACCGCTTTTAACTGCAGCGCAATGTAAGGCACAATCGCAAGCGCTGCAATGCAGGTCACCACCACGGCTAACCGCCGCTTTTTGCCATAGCGTGACGAGATAAAGTCGGCAATCGAGGTAATATTCTGCTGCTTACTCACCGACACGAGCTTTTTCAGCACTCGGATACCAAAGGTAAACAGCAAAATCGGACCGAGCAGGATAGGAAAGAATGCCCAACCATCAACAGCCGCATTACCCACCGCGCCGTAATAGGTCCAACTGGTGCAATAAATCGCAAGCGACATGGCATAAACAAACGGGCGATGACTCAGTTTGTTCGCCCATGAGTTCGTTTTATCACCCCAACTCGCAATGGCGAAAAGAAACACAACATAAAGTAGTGAGGCCAGTACGAGTATCCAAGTCATGGGTGAATCCTCAGTAATTGCATCGTGATTTTCTTGCGCATCGTGCGCAGTCTACAATTGCAAACGTTCAGCCACTAGGACAGCTTGCGTACGGCTATAAACCCCAAGCTTACGGAAGATGGCGGTGATATGCGCTTTAACAGTCGCTTCAGTGATGTTGAGCTGATACGCAATCTGTTTATTAAGAAGGCCTTCGTGTAGAAAGTGCAGCACGCGATATTGTTGAGGTGTTAATTCTGAAACTTTACGCGCCAGCTCTTGGTCTTCGTTCGAAATACCCTCGAGTCGGTCACGATTATCTTTTGGTACCCAGGTATCGCCATCGAGGATGGTACTAATCGCTTCGGCTATTTGCGCTGAAGGGAGTGATTTGGGGATAAATCCCAGTGCGCCAAAACCGATGCATTTGGCCACGATGGATGCATCTTCAGAACCCGAGATAATGGCGACGGGAAGCATTGGATAATCTTCCCGCACCCGAATAAGACCATACAGGTCGCCACTACCCGGCATGTGTAAGTCCAACAGCAGAAGATCCACGTCATCGTCTTCATTAAGCGCGGCGAGTGTCGAGTCTAAATCCTCGGCTTCACGCAGCGTCAATTCTTCGAAATGATTCGCGAGCGCGCCTTGAAGCGCCTCGCGAAACAGCGGGTGGTCATCTGCTATTAGAAATTTTGCCATGAGCGCTTTAGGTTATTGATTCTTACGATGTTCTATCAAAGAATCTACCACACTTGGATCGGCAAGCGTAGAGGTATCACCTAAATTATCAAACTCATTAGCTGCGATCTTGCGCAAGATACGACGCATGATTTTACCTGACCGTGTTTTAGGTAAACCTTTCGTCCAATGCAAGATATCCGGCGTCGCAATCGGGCTTAACTCTGAACGTACCCAGTTGCGTACCTCTTTGGTCAGTTCATCGGTCACCTCAACACCATCTACGGGCGTAATGTAAACGTAAATGCCCTGCCCTTTGATATCATGAGGGAAGCCGACCACAGCGGCTTCCGCGACCGCACTGTGTGCAACCAACGCGCTCTCAATTTCAGCAGTACCTAAGCGGTGACCTGAAACGTTCAAGACATCATCGACGCGCCCGGTAATCCAGTAATAGCCATCGGCATCGCGTTTGGCACCATCACCGGTAAAGTAGACATTTTTGTAGGTCGAGAAATAGGTCTGCTCAAAGCGTTCGTGATCGCCCCACAGCGTACGCATTTGGCCCGGCCATGAGTCCTCAATGATCAAGCCACCTTCAGCCTCGCCTGCTTGTTTATTGCCTTCGCCGTCGACCAGTGCCGGTTTGACACCAAAGAAAGGTCGTGTCGCTGAGCCAGGTTTTAAATCCGTAGCGCCAGGTAACGGCGTAATCATGATGCCACCGGTCTCGGTCTGCCACCAGGTATCCATAATAGGACACTGACCGTTACCAATACGCTTGTGATACCATTCCCATGCTTCTGGATTAATAGGCTCACCGACGCTACCTAGCACACGCAGCGATTTACGCGTTGAGGTTTTCGCGGCTTCATCGCCTTTTGCCATCAGCGCGCGAATCGCCGTTGGCGCTGTGTAAAGAATCGAAACCTGATGCTTATCGACGATTTCACCAATACGACCTACACCCGGATATGTCGGTACGCCTTCGAACATCAACGAGGTTGCGCCGTTCGCGAAGGGACCATAAACAATGTACGAGTGACCCGTAATCCAGCCCACATCCGCCGCACACCAATAAATATCATCGTCGTGACAATCAAACACGTATTCATGAGTCATCGATGCCCACACCATGTAGCCACCGGTGGTATGCACGACGCCTTTCGGCTTACCCGTCGAGCCCGATGTATAAAGGATGAATAGCGGGTCTTCCGCATCCATGACTTCCGGCTGACATTCTTCGCTGACGTCGGCAATGAGCTCATGCCACCATACATCGCGACCCTCAGTCCAATTCACAGCGCCTTCGGTGACTTGGCTAACGACAACATGCTCCAGAGTCGGACAGGCATCGTCTTCGAGCGCTGCGTCAACGTTCTTCTTAAGGCCAATGGTGCTACCACCGCGACGTCCTTCATCAGCGGTGATAATCACCTTAGCGCCACAGTCGTTGATTCGATCAGCAATGGCATTCGGGGAGAAGCCACCAAAAATGACCGAATGCACCGCACCGATACGCGCACACGCCAACATCGCGTAGGCGGCCTCAGGTACCATCGGCATGTAAATCGCCACACGGTCACCTTTACCAACGCCCAGCTTCTTCAGTCCATTGGCGAAGCGGGAAACTTCTTTATGCATCTCGCGATAAGTAATGTGTTTATCAACACTCGGGTCGTCACCCTCCCAGATGATGGCTGTTTTATCGGCCTTGTCGGCAAGGTGGCGGTCAATACAGTTGTAGCAGGCGTTAAGCGTACCGTCTTGGTACCATTTAATATTGATGTTACCCGGACTAAAAGAGGTATTTTTGACTTTGGTGTATGGAGTAAACCACGTGATTCGTTTACCCTGTTCACGCCAGAAACCCTCTGGGTCATTAATCGACGCTTGATACATTTCCAAATAATCGTCGTTTGTAATTTTCGCTGTGTTTTTTATGTTTTCTGGAACTTTGTACAGTTGCGACATTACCTCTTCCTCCTTTATTCGCAAGATGGTAACTGTTGTACGTACTACACTTTATTAACACTATTAGACCATAGTCTAGATTGCTAAAAACTGACCAATTACCGAGAATTACTGGCGTGAATAATACAATAACGACGGCTTTCACACGGGAGAACACCATGGCAAAAGCACGCTCTACACAATCTATTGCATTATCTGCAGCTATCGCAGCGGCGCTCGGCACCGCATCAATCAGCGCACAAGCAGCAGACACTGACGTATCTTTTGGTGGGTACGTAAAACTCGACTTAATGGTTTCTGACTATACCGATGGTCAAGCACCAGCGAGTGGCAGCATTGCGCGCCAACAATATATTCCAAGCCTGACGCCAGTAGGCGGTAATGGCGATGATATGGTCACTGACTTCAGTGCACGTGAGTCACGTTTTTTCCTCAGCACAAAAACCGAACTCGATAACGGTGAAGTACTGACTGGTCACGTTGAGATGGATTTCCAATTGACCCCTGACGGTGACCAACGCATCTCCAACTCGTATAACCCGCGCTTGCGTCACGCATTCATTAAATACAAAAACTGGACCTTTGGCCAAACTTGGTCAAACTTCCAAGACCTCAACATCTTAGGTGAGTCTGTTGACTTCATCGGTGTCACTGACGGTATCGTCTTTAACCGTCAAGCGCAGATCCGCTACACTTCTGGCGGCTTCAGCATGTCCATCGAGAACCCAGAAACAACAGTCACAGATACCATTGCTAACGGTAACGGACGTATCGTTTCGAGCGATGGCTTTATGCCGGACGTGACCTTTAAATACACCGGCAAGAGCGATAACCTCACTTGGCAGGCATCGACCCTGTTACGTCAGTTAACCTATGACGTCAACGGTGATGGTGACGACGAAACTGAATTTGGTTACGGCGTGAGTTTAGGCGCAAAATACAGCTTTGGCATGGACGATATCCGCGCGTCAATTACCACAGGCTCGGGTTTAGGACGGTACCTTGCACTTAACCAATGGAATGGCGCGGTAATCGATGCCAACGGTGACTTAGAGGCGATCGATTCAACCGGTATCTCATTCGCATACCGCCATTTCTGGACCGACAAAATTCGCTCGAACGTGATTTACTCACGCGGTTGGGCCGATAATCCAGAAACCTTAGTCGGTGGTGGCGCAACCGAATATTCACAACGGTTAGCGTTCAACGTGATGTATAGCGCGGCATCTAACCTAACCTTCGGTGCTGAAATCTCTAAAGCACAACGTGAGACCGAAGCAGGTATTGATGGCGACTTAAACCGCGTTCAGTTCATGGCTAAATACGCGTTCTAAGCAGGTTCTGCCAATAAAAAAAGCCGCACACATTATGTGCGGCTTTTTTGTGTCTGCACGGTGGCCACTTGATGCACATGCCGACAAGCTTTAATGAGCTGCGCACGACACGCATATAAAGTTCTTCTCGCCTCATGCACTGCGCTATCACTCAGCCAATTATCAAACTGTCGTGTTGCGGTTTGAATCAATTGTTGTGCATGCTCAAACTCATCTAAATGAACACAAGCGCCACAGGCAAGCATGACCGCTGTTGCATAGTGCTGTTGAGCGTTGCTCGCAAACCACGACACATCGGATAACTCAAGTGCAGTGGCTTGCGCATCGTTGAGTACTGTATGGGCGTCTCGCCACTGAGCACGTTTTAAATACCCCGAGCCTTGGCGCAATTGTTGATACAGTAATTCTTGCTGTTGGAACACGTTCATAGTTACCCCCTTTCAACGGATAACACCATTTAAATACGAACAGTTCTCATTTGCAAGTTTATTTAACGATGTTTATCAGCGCTTTTGCGATGTCTGTGTTGTTCATGTAACCACGGAATGCGTCGCTATGAGGTCCACGAGCAAATACAGGCACATCGATGCCAGTATGTCCGCTGGTCGTCCAGCCGGTACCTGTGATATCACCGGTAATATAGACCAAGGCATCATGTAATGCGTCTTTACGGTCATCCTCATCTTCATCAGCCGCTGCCATCAGCTCATCAACGTACTCTTCAGTGAGTTCATAATTTACTTTATCAGCAACATAATCCGCCCACTCGTCAGCTTCCATTCCTAGCAAGTCAGACACCATTGAGCTAATCGATGATTCGATGTTCATTACACGGTCAGAGTACCAGGCGTAATCGCCGTCGCGGCCCAATGTTAAACCGCCGGTCGAGTGGTCAGCCGTCATCACCACTAAGGTATTTGGGTGCTTCTCTTGAAACTCACGTACCACTTCAAGAGCGCGATTTAAGCCATCCATCTCATGCACCGCACAGGCAATATCATTTGCATGCCCACACCAATCGATTTCACTGCCTTCAATCATCAGTGCAAACGAACCCTCTTTTGGCTCAAGCAAACGCAGTGCAGCATCGGTCATCTTTGCCAAGGCATTCACGTCACCGTCTATGGCAAATGGCAAGCCTTTAGGGGCAAATGCACCCAGTACCGGCGTCTCGTCAATTTGATCTAAGGAATTCAAGTCCGTGGTAATCGTTAAGCCATAATCAGGCAAGATCTCAAACCAGTTCTTATCTTCGCGCTCAAAGTAACTGCGTCCACCACCTAATAAAACGTCAAACGAAGGCTTGCCGTTGACCACTTGTTCAGCGATCAAATCAGCAATCTCGTTATATTCGTAACGTGAAGGGTGGTGATTAAAGAACGATGCGGGTGTGGCATGGTTAACTTGCGAGGTCGAAACAGCGCCGGTAGCCCAACCATTGTCTTTGGCCATTTCCATAATGGTTTTCAGTGGATGCTTATCATTGTCGACCGCAATCGCACCATTATAGGTTTTCTCACCCGTGGCTAACGCCGTCGCGCCCGCGGCAGAATCAGTGACCCATGTCTTATCTTCAGGATAGGTGGTCGCGGCGCCCGTAAGCATGGCATCAAATTCAATCGGTGCAACCGTGTGTGTCTCAAGATCCGACATCGCATAGCGGTAAGCACTAATATACTCAAAGCCCATACCATCACCGATGATATAGATGATGTTTGGATCGTCATTGTGATCGTTTGCGAAAGCAGACGCCGAACCTGCTGAAAAAGATAACGCCAAAGCGGCGGTTAAAATAGAACGCTTCATACAAAAAATGGCCCCATTAACAAGTAATGGGGCCAATCTTAGCAGAGAAATTATGACAAATGTATGTACCGACTCAAAACACCAGGGAAATCTCTATTTGAGCCTGTACACAGTCCTTGTCACATTATCTCAATACATCTGCCGTCATGCGTTCTTCGACGATTTCAATGTCTGCACCATTAACGCCCTCAATTGCCTTAATGGATTTGCGTAACGACAGCATTTCAGTGCCTTCCGCGGCCTTGAAAAGTACTAAGTCTAAACGTGGATAAACACGCTCGACCGTTAAACCTAGTTGGTTAGCAACGCTGTCTGCATCGTAGGTGTTCATTAATACCGAGATAACACCTGAAACGAATGCTGGCTTGCCTGTAATGCTGTTTGTCATTTCAGTACCAGCAAGTAAAGCATCGTTACGGCCTTTAAGCACTGGATCAGCGCCCTCTGGTAACTTGGTAAAACGATAGGTTTTGTAATCATTACCTACGTTAAATGCTTTAGCAGGCGCTTCCGCTTTTGCACGGTGTGGCAATTTGCCATCATCCTGTGCCATTGCACTGGTCGATGCGACACCCAGAGCGACTGCTGCAATTAAAAATACCTTATTCATAATAATCTCCTAGCGCTCTATTATTGATGACCAAATGCACGGACTGAAACAGCTTCCAGACGCGATGGCGTGCTGTTGTTAGCGAAGGTATCGCCAAACACACCACCGACCGCACGACCATCAGCAATCAAGTCTTCGCCATTAGTATCGACTAAACGAATCGTCCAAGTACCTGCGACATCTTCGCCGTAGAACGCGTTCGCTAAGAAGCGTGTGTCTTCTAAGATGTACTGACTACAAGAGCCGTCTGCGCCCACGTTAAGTGCTTGGCGACCGGTCAATAGTTGTGTAGTCGTGCCCGCTGGGGAAGTCACTTCGACCGCTAAGTCGTTACCTGCAGTCGATAATGCACAACCGGCAAAGTCATCGTTAGCAACGGTCAGTTGGAACTCCAAGCCTTCCAGCGTCATACCGGCTTCCATTTCGAAGCTGTAAGTCGCACCCGCAGGATCATTATCAGGTACGTCAACCGGCGCTTCGGGAGAAACATCAACCCAGTCCGAGGTCAGCAATGGACCCATTGAACCGGCTGTCATTTCTTTAGCCATGGCAACCGCATCGCCCGCGTTGACGCGACCAAAGCCGTATTTGAGGTTAAAGTTATAACCTGCAGCATTCTCAACCCAACCTGCGTCAGCCACAAACTCGCCATCGCCGACTGTCAGCACTGCACCTGGGTCTTCAGCATCAATAACCGTTGCAGTGCTCGCCAAGATATGGCGAATTTCACGTGCGCTCAGGTCAGGATTGGCAGAACCAATTAAAGCAACAACGCCTGAGGCATTTGGCGCAGCAGATGAAGTACCGTTGAAGGTACTGGTGTAATCACAGGCTACGTTATCTGGGTGACCCGGTGCGTTGAACGATTGGACGCCGGCATAGTAACCAGGGACACCGACTTGGCCATCAAGCGAGTCACCGTATGGGAAGCTTGAATAACCTTGTAAACAGGTTGATTGGTCAGTGGTGATCATCGCAGGTTCAATTTCACCGTACTCACCCGCAGGGGCTGATACAAATACGTTAGAACCAGCCGTTGAGTAACTGGTATGGGTACCATCCGCATTAACCGCAGCCACTGAGACGTTGAAGAAACTACCATTGCTTGGATCAAAGTTACCATTGATACAGCTCAAGCCTGCTTCTGTCGCCCCTGTAGCATCACAGATGTCAGAGAAGTAACCGGCACTGCCTGTATCGTTAAACGCGTTACCTGATGATTTTACGTTGACAGCACCTAAACCACCCCGTAAACCAAGCATGGTATAAGTCGCGAACGACTCATCAGTTGCTGACCACGCCAGCGCAAATGGCACAGAAATACCATAGCTGCGGTTGTAAGCGATAATAGGATCGTTTTCGCTGATACCACTACCCGGGATACCATGGCTCAAACCGCGATTTAAAGTGGTTTGTGTGCCCCCTCCACCAAGGAAGTTCACACCAAAAATGTGGGCCTGAGGCGCTACACCACGACCACCCAGGCCGTTGTTCGCAGCCGCTGCAATTAAGCCACCGACAGACGTACCGTGGTCACCCATCACACTTGAGCTAGTCGGGTCGCCCTTATTGGTCGCGCCACTGATTAAGTTTAATGATTTATTGGCTGCGATATTAGCGCGCAAATCAGGGTGATTCAGCTCTAAGCCCGAGTCTACAACACCCACGATCATGCCTTGGCCAAATGCACCTTGCATATGTGCCGCAGCAATGTTCATGTCGTTTCCTGCTTGCGAAACGGTTGGGTCTTGGAACAGCTCATAAGCTTGTTCTTCAGTATAACCGAAGCTGTTAATCAAAAAGTCGAAGAACGCTTGGCTCTGTGCATAGGCCATTTGCCCAGTGTTACGCAAATGCCATTGTTGATTAGCTAGCGGGTCACCTTCTACGCTTTCAATCATCACTTGCGCGGTCGTTGTCGCTTCACCGTCGCTCACAGAGATTTCGATGGTGGCTGGGTCCATCGTGATAGGGAAATAAGTGAAGTGACCGCTACTGTCGATAGAAACCGTTCCGGGGGTTTCAGAATCTTCTGGAACAACAACTCTTGCGCTATACGTAAGACTGTCATTATTCGCATCAGTAGCAGTCACAGAACCGGAAACCGGAGACCACTGCTGGGCAGCGGCAATGTTATCACTGCTAACTTCAGGTGCGTAATTAGTGTCGTCATCACCGCCACAGGCAGAGAGACCGAAAATTACTGCTGCTGACAGGCTGGCCAGCTTAAAAGATTTGGTTGTCATGGGAACCTCATTGTTATGTTTTTACCCAGACACCCAATGCTACATGAAATTGTTAATTTTTAGTAACAGGAAATTCCAACAAAATGTAACAGTTTGTAAACGTCATATTAACATTTATTCGTCAATTGGACACAAGTTTCTTAACCTGCTGATTTAGCAATAAAATATGGATTCAAGAACGATTCCTTCTGATTGTATTTGAGCGGACTACCGTCAACTTCGGTAACAATTCCGCCTGCTGCATTAAGTACTGCATGCGCGGCTCCTGTGTCCCACTCGCTGGTTGGCCCCAAACGCGGATAGACATCGGCTTCGCCTTGCGCCACTAAGCAAATCTTTAACGAACTGCCCATTGGCACTAACTCGTAAGGCTTTCCTTGTTGCTCTAACCAAGCAATCGTTTCTTCAGACGGATGAGAACGTGAGCCGACAACACGTAAGGTTTCGGGTTCTTCCTGAGCAACCGAGATCGCTTCACCATTCAACTCAGCCCCACAGTCACGTTCACCGTAATACATATCATCTTTCGCCGGCGCGTAGACGACACCAATGATAGGCTCGCCATGCTCGATCAATGCAATGTTAACGGTGAACTCGCCATTACGCTTAATAAATTCTTTCGTACCATCTAACGGATCAACTAACCAATAGCGATGCCAGTTCTTACGTTGTGTCCACGAAATTTCGCAGCTTTCTTCGGAGATAATAGGGTACGTATGTTCGAGGTCATTTAAGCCGTTAACAATTACCTTATGAGCCGCCAAATCAGCCTTTGTGAGTGGGCTATCGTCGCTCTTCGCCTCAACACCAAAATCGTCGTTTTGGTAAATATCCATGATTGCAGCACCTGCATCACGCGCGATAGTTAGTAAATCTTTCTTGAACATAACAACCCTTGTTAGTTATTAATGGGGTATAAAACCGTTAGCGATAAGATAATCAACCACTTGCTGTGCAGCGGCCTCAATGACAACATCAGCGGTTTTTAGGTGGACTTCGGGCGATTCAGGCGCCTCATAAGGCGACGAGATCCCCGTAAAGTGAGGGATTTCCCCTTTCCGGGCTTTCTTATACAAACCTTTGGGATCACGTTGCTCGCAAACCTCCAACGGTGTATCAACATACACCTCAATAAACCGATCACCGGCTAGCTCACGTGCCTGCTCGCGGTCGCTTACAAACGGTGAAATAAACGCCGTGCTGACGAGAAGCCCGGCGTCGGCAAATAGATTAGCCACCTCGGTAATACGGCGAATATTCTCGACGCGCGAGTTGTCATCAAAACCCAAGTCTTTATTAAGACCGTGACGGACATTATCACCATCCAATAAATAAGTGTGGCAGCCACGCTCAAATAACATGCGATCAACGGCATTGGCGATGGTCGACTTACCCGAACCACTTAATCCAGTAAACCATAAAATAGCGGGCTGGTGCCCTTTTTGCTCGCAACGCTCTTGGTGCGAAACGGCCGCTTGGTGCCAAACTATATTAGTGTCCATTGCGTGCCTTCTTAATAATATCGTTAGTTGAAGCATCGAACTGAGGCGCATCATTGGAATTCAATGCCGCCAAGATGTCAATGGCGCACTTCTTACCCTTTTCTACACCCGGTTGATCAAACGAGTTGAGCTGCCAATAAACACCTTGAGTAAATACTTTATGCTCGTAAGCGGCAATCAAAGCGCCGAAGGTTTCAGGTGTCAGTTGTTGCATCATTAGCAAATTTGAAGGGTGACCGCCCGGATAATGATCGCGTGGCGAATCGCTATTTTTATCGCCGAATTTCATTAACTGACGATGCGCCAAGCAGTTAGCCACCGAAAGTTGCTGCTGCTCTGCCAACTGGGCCGCCACCTCGTTAGAGAACCCCGGCGCTTGCCGCTCCAGTACCAAAACAAAATCCGCAGTAAACTGATCAAACCCCTGATGCAAGTGTTGGAAAAACGCGTGCTGCCCATTGGGTCCAAAACCACCCCAAATAATCGGTCCGGTCGGGTAGTCAATGGCTCTGTTGTCTGCTGTCGACTGCTTACCGTTACTCTCCATATCAAGCTGCTGGAGATAGTTCGGCAGCATCCGCAAACGACCATCATAGGGCAATATCGCCAAGTTATTGATACCCAGCTGTTCACGGTTGTAGATGCCGTAGAGCGCCATCAATACCGGAATATTCTCATGGGTCGGTGCTTCAGCAAAATGCTGATCCATTGCCCGAGCACCCGCCAACATACGCTCAAACGTATGGAGACCGCAGCTCAAGGCGATGCTCAAACCAATCGGCGACCACAACGAGAACCGGCCGCCCACGCCCTCATCAAAAGGCAGCTGGTGCGTCAACGGTATACCGTAATCCAGCATCTTCTGCTGATTAGAGGATACACCAATCACATGATGTTCAAGCCACGCTTGCTCGGTAAAATGCTGCTTGACCCACGCACGCACCGTATCAATATTGGCAAAAGTATCGATAGTGCCAAAGCTTTTCGAAGCAACGATAAATACCGTGGTTTCTGGGTCAATAATAGGCAATACCGCATAAAGCTGACCGCCGTCCATCGACGACACAAAATGCACATCAAGCGCATGCTCACCCTCGATATGACCATCATCGAACTCTTTAAGTGCAAACGAACCCATATTAGGGCCTAAGTCCGAACCACCGACACCCACATTGACCACGGCGGTAATACGCTTACCGGTGGCACCACGCCATTCACCACCGCGCAGCTGATGTACCATATGGTTAAACTTTTCACGGCCAGCAGCGCGCTCACCCTCGGCATTCTCCGCACGCTCTAAACAATGGACAACCTGACGCTGCTCACTTTGATTAATATAGTTGCCCTGCATCAATTGCTCACGCAACGAGTTAAAGTTCTCTGGTAAGTTAACCTGCTCGATAACGGCGCTGACACGCTCTTGCTGAAACGCCACATCGAGTGTCAAACCGGCTCCATTAATTTGCGTCATGGTTGTTTCCTTCTTGTTCCTGCTGTTGCCCTTCCATAGGTGTGCGATAACCATTCGGAAAACCTTTCTGCCAGCGCCACGTATCACGCATCATGTCTTCCAGCGTACACTGTGTGCGCCAGTTGAGCTCTTTCTCAGCTTTGCTTGCATCGGCCCAAAATGCAGCCAGATCACCAGCACGACGTGACGCAAAATGATACGGAATACTCACGCCGTTAACTCGCTCAAAAGTCGACACCATAGAAAGTACCGAGGTGCCCTCCCCCGTACCCAGGTTATAAATATGCACGCCGGGCTTACTCGCGTTAATCAACGCCTTACTGTGTCCCTCGGCTAAATCGACAACGTGCAGATAGTCTCGCTCACACGTACCGTCTTCGGTGTCGTAGTCATTGCCAAAAATCGATAGCTGTTCGCGGCGTCCTACCGCAACCTGAGCAATAAATGGCATTAAATTATTCGGCTTACCTTGTGGGTCTTCCCCAATGAGGCCAGAAGGATGCGCACCAATCGGATTAAAATAGCGTAGCAGGGAAACCGACCAATCGGAATGTGCATGCTGAATATCCTCGAGCATTTTCTCAACCATGGCTTTGCTGGTGCCATAGGGATTCGACGTGCGACCACGTGGCATTGATTCTTGATAAGGCACAGGCGCATCTTCGCCGTAAACCGTTGCAGAGGACGAGAACACAATACTGGTGACACCAGCGGCTTGCATCGCCTCGACCAAGCTCAAACTTCCGTAAACATTCGCCGAGTAATACGCAGTCGGTTGATCTACACTCTCACCCACGGCTTTTAAGCCCGCGAAATGAATCACCGATTCAATCGCGTGAGTGTTTAATATCTCGGTAACCTGAGCGGTGTCACGCACATCGGTAGTATAAAATGGAATCGTTTTGCCGGTAATGTGCTCAACACGCTTGATACTCTCTGCGCTACTATTCACTAGGTTATCCAGCGCAACCACCTGGTGACCGGCTTCAATCAGCGCCACCAACGTATGAGATCCAATGTAGCCCGCTGCGCCTGTTACTAATACATTCATGTCGTTACTCTTAATTAATTCTTTTAGTCCAAGCCGAATAAATCACGGCTATAGACTTTATCTAGGCAATCTTCCAGCACCGGCTCGCGGCGATTCGAAACAATCAAATCGCAATCGGCTTTAAACCGTTCAAAATCCTTTTCAACTCGCGCGCTCAAGAATTTGTCACCGTTAAACGCTGGCTCAAAGATAGTGACGTGCGCGCCCTTAGCAAGCAAGCGTTCAATCACACCTTGGATGGCAGAAGCACGAAAATTATCAGACCCTGATTTCATCACCAAACGGTAAATACCGATATGCTGCGGATTGCGTGCGAGAATATCATCAGCGATAAAGTTCTTGCGCGTATCATTAGCTTCGACTATCGCCTTGATCATGGTTTGCGGCACGTCATCATAGTTAGCCAATAATTGCTTAGTATCTTTCGGGAGGCAGTAACCACCATAACCAAAGGACGGATTGTTATAGTGGTTGCCGATACGCGGATCCAAAGAAATACCATCAACGATTTGACGTGTATTGAGCCCGTGCTTTGCCGCATACGTATCCAGCTCATTAAAGTAAGCTACACGCATCGCCAAATAAGTATTGGCAAATAGCTTTATCGCCTCAGCTTCGGTGGAGTCGGTTAACAGACAAGGTACATCATCAACCACTGCCGCATCTTTCATTAAATTGGCGAACAGTTCACCGTTTTGACCCCGATCACCCACCACAATACGCGACGGATACAAGTTATCGTGTAAGGCTTGGCCTTCACGCAAAAACTCCGGTGAAAAGATAATCTGATTATCGCCAAGTTCCTCGCAAAGCGCTTTGGTAAAGCCGACCGGAATAGTCGATTTAATAACAATCAGTGCGTCGCGATTCACACTGCGCACTTGTGAGACGGCTTGTTCGACCGTTTGCGTATTAAAATAGTTGGTCTCAGGGTCGTAATCAGTTGGCGTGGCGATAATCACCAGCTCTGCGCCAGCGTACCCTTTTTTTATATCGGTTGTCGCCGTTAAGTCCAGTTCATGCTGCGAACGGAAGTTATCGATATCGCGATCTTTAATCGGTGAGCGCCCTTGATTAATGGCGTCTACCTTGGTTTGGACAATATCGACAGCGGTGACTTGATGATGTTTAGCTAACAATACCGCATTTGAAAAACCCACATAGCCTGTCCCGGCAACCGCTATCTTCATCAAAACCCTCTGTCCCTATTGTGATTCTATTTCTTTAGTCATTCGATCTTTTAAAAACTTGGTCAGGTAGACAAAGCCGCACCCAATTAAGGCAAACACCATCAGTCTGGTGAGCTCTGAAACAGCCAATAGTTGCATGAAAATACCGATACCTGCAATCAACACACCTATTACAAGTAATGATATGAGTGTAGTTCGTTTAGAGTAACCCGCCTTTTCATACAGATGATGGATATGCTGACGGTCTGCTCTAAACGGATTACGTTTTTGTTTTAAGCGTCGCGCAACCACCGTTTGTAAATCCCAAAAAGGCACTGCGACAAAAAACAATGCAGTAATCGGCTCCATCACTTGCGGCAAGGGCCCTGAAGGCTGTGAGCCCATAATAAACAACCAAGAAACAGTAAAACCGAGCAACATCGAGCCGGCATCACCCATAAAGACCTTGCAGGTATGGCCTTCAGGCTTCATGTTGGCATACAGATAAGGAATTAAAGCGGCAAATATCAACGCGCTGACAAAAAATAACGTACTATTACCGACGAATAAGCACAACGCCGCAAACGCGGCTACTGCAACCAGCACCAGCGAACCGAGCAGGCCATCAATACCGTCCACCATATTAAACGCATTCATGACCCCCACCACGGCAAACACCGTAAAGCCGCCTGCCAATGGCCCTAACAGTATCTCGCCATTACCTAAGAGATTACCCAGCGAGTCAATGCGTGCATCACCGGATATCACAATCAGTGTGGCGGCAAGCACCTGTCCCAGCAGGCGCATGCGTATGCTGATATCATAGCGATCGTCGACAATCCCCACTGCGACCACCAAACTCGCCGCCAAAATAAAGAAGCGGAAGGTCGCATGCTCCGGAGCCCAAACGCCAAAAGCGAACAACAGCCCCAAAAAGATCGCAAGACCGCCGACAAGGGGCGTTTTATCGGTATGAAGTTTTCGCTCATTCGGGTGGTCAACGAGTCCCCAAATGCGTGCGCGATGTCTAAAATGCTTAATGGCGAGTGCCGTTACAATAAAACAAACTGGCAACGAGAGCCAATGCTCAATGATCATTCAAAATCCTTGCTAAAACTGCTCGTTGTGTAACTTAATCGGCGCAACCCGTATGATTATTAGTTTTCGTTGTTGTTAAGTTGCTTAGCCGTGTTTCAAACACAGCGTTACACAATGGAATTATTACTCAATTATAGCGGATATTCCATTAAAGTCGCTGCAATCAAGTTGTAAAATTTGTTATTGCTTAATAGCTCCACAGTTAAGTAGCCGCTTTGTGCTATAAGCCTTGTCTATATTGGCGTAGCATATCACTATGCAATAGCTATAACTATCATTCAATAACCTTTAATTATGATCATTATACTATACTCGCTATTTAGAAACGCTTAAACCGTAAAAGTACCCGTTTTAGTTTTGTTCGCCACAGCGTAAGTGCACTCGCTTCGCTCGCCCAGGCACGCTCCTCAGCAATCTCATCAAGCGCTTGCTCTACTTCACACAATGCGCCACTTTTACGACTCAAGTAACGCGGATAACGAATTAACGTCGCAGCAACGAGTTCGGCTAAGGATCGCTTCCGGTTGCGTCGTGCATTGGGGTCGATGTCGGTGGTGAGTCCCCAGCCCGAGTAAAACGGCTGGCCATAACAGGTGACGGGGATCCCCCGTAGCAGCGCCTCAAAACCGGTTAACGAGGTCATTGTATGTACTTCATCGATCTTACCTAACAGCGTCGCCATGTTATCGTTCAATATTACTGCATCGCAGAGTGCATAAAGACGCTGTTGTGCTTGGTCAGCTTTACGCAATCCGGCGACGACATCAGGATGTGGCTTATAAACCAAATAAGCTTCAGGATTGCGTTCTCTCACCGCCTCAAGTAGCTCAATATTCGCTTTTAAATGCGGTGACCCGAACTGTATCGATGCGTCCGACTCAACTTGCCCTGGCACCAAAATGATGTGTTCGACCCCGTCAGGTCGCTGCCACGTATCATTGCCGATGTTGTACTTACTGACTTGCTCGTTGACCAAGCGTTGCTGGACTGTCAGCGCCCGCGCTAGCTCGTGTTCGCTAAATTTCTCGTGTTCAAGAATCTGCTCTAAACGAGAAGGCCGAGCAGCATCGTAATACATACCTAAATCATCAATCACCCAAGATTTAGGTGCCGTTAAATCAGCGCCCAATCCCACCGAGCGAATAAAACCATCTTCCACGGAAATACGTGGGGTATGGTCTTTTCGACCCCACCCCACATAAAGCGTATCCTTCGGCGGCGCAACATGGCGCGGCAAAAAAACGAGTTCGGTGCCATCTAAATACTGTTCAATAAATGGCTTTTTCCAGCGAGGAAAACGCTCCGCGGTAAGCTGTGGAGGAAAGGCTGAACGATACTCGCGTTGTTTAGCAATCCAATCAATCAGCGACTCTATTTCACAGAGCTGTTGACGTTCAGGGTGCCAATAACGGGCATAGCGGATCAGTGCCGCATGGACCAGTTGCACCAGTGAGACAGCACAACGTGAGTCAGGCGAATTAAGATAATCGTGAGTGAGTCCCCAGCCTGCATAAAACGGCATACCGTAGGTGTAAACAGGCTTACCCCATAACAACCCTTCAAAGCCCATCTGGGAGGTGACACAAAATACTGCCTCGGCAGACGCTAATAAATCCGGCGGATGAATCGATCGTCCCTCGAGTACGACTTGAGAATCATCTTTTAGGCTATCCGGATCAAAGTGCCCTTGCTTCGCGCCCGAAATCACATCCGGGTGGGTCTTGATAACCACCTTATGGTTTGGATAGCGCGCTTTCGCATCTTGCAACATCACCTTAAAGCGCTCAGGGTCAGCGGCGCCCCGTGTTATCGATGCATCACCAAAGGTTTGGTCTACCACCAACACATAAGGTGCTGAATAATCAATCTCTAAAGGTCGACAATGGTTATACTTAGATACTCGTGCGTAGCGCCATTGTATGATAAGCGCCTCAGCACGCGCTGTTTGTTGATCATTTAACGATTCAGGAATCAGCTTAAATAAGTCCGATGGCGACGTAGGATCATAGTACATTCCTCCGCGATCGAGCACGATACCCAGTGGGGACGACTCAAAGCCCAGTTTAACAGAACGTAAGAACGCGTCTTCTAGGCGCACAACAGGCAGCTTCATTTGCTGTGCCAGCCGCTCCGCCTTAACTGAAGAGGCTTTATAGCCCCACGCTAATACGCCTTCTGCGTGTTTTTTTGTAAAGTGAGGTCGTCTCGGTGATTGGTACACAACACGCGCGTTAAGCATGTCGGCTAAGTGCGGCGTATTTTTGAGCACGCGGGAACTTGTGTAATATTTAACCGAAGATTGAGGAGATTCCAAACTTTACTTCCCTTTTGTTAACGAGATCATCAAAATACCAGATTCAATCATGCTTGAGGATATTGTTTTGTCATCGTCGAAAAGCGCCCACACCATTGCATTTGTCGCCGGAAACAAAGCCAAAGACAAAATGCTGCAGGATCCTGCATTTATTTATCGATGCGAAAATCCGGCGTTAGCGCTTGAGGCGCAAGGTCACGACGTGACCTTAATTCACGTACACGATTTTATGAGTACCCATAAACGGTTCGATATGGTCGTGTTTCATCGACCCCATATGCGAGATTGGCGTACCCGTTGGCACATGAGTCGTATTCTGCGTCGTTTAAGAAAGCAACGTAGCGTTCTTATCGCTGATTTTGATGACTTAGTGTTTTCGCCCGATTTTGCACAATTTAGTCCCGGCTACGTTAATGGTTTAGTCAGCCTAAAACAAACGCAAAAAAATTTTGCTGCGCATGAAAAAATTTTACGTCGCTTCGATGCCTTTACAGTATCTACCCAGCCTTTACTCGAGGCCATGCAACAACGGGTGGAAGGTGCTAATGTTCACCTACTACCGAACTCACCTCATCTGTCTTGGCATCGCAACCATGCACAGGTGAATACGCCGAGCCCAAAAGAGTTTATCATTAAATACCTGCCTGGCACACGCAGTCACGACCGCGACTTTGCACAGGTCTATAAGCCACTCAGTGAGTTTTTGAGTCAGCATCCAAATGCTAAACTCAAGATAACAGGGGTGATCGACGAGCAACGTATTCGCGAACAATTAGATTGCGAACCAAAGCAACTCGTGTTTGAGCCGAAACGGCCATTCACTGAATATGCGGACGTAGTGAATGATGGTCATGTACATATTGCACCGCTAGAGCACTCGGTATTTAACGACTGTAAATCAGCTTTAAAAGCCATCGAAGCGGGATTCTATCAGCGACCGATTATTGCTTCGCCAATCCCCGATATGCAGCGACTAAAACATGAAGGACTCATATTGGCAAATAGCGATAAGGAGTGGTTGCGGGCGTTAGAGCAATGTTTAAAGAGTAAGAACGCATACGATTACCGTTTTGTGATCAACGATACATACAGCGCCGAGCAACACGCGCAGGACCTGCTCGCCATTGCCCATGCAAACTGAACTTATGAATCAACAAGAGTGGATAAAGTCAGCCAGTGAGGGAGACTACTCCCAGCCTGTTTTAGAGGCATTTAGGCGGGACTGGCAAACAAAGCAATCGGCGCAAGCCTTTTTGCGCTATGCCATTATGCTACGTAACCAAGGGCGGACGTTAGATAAGCAAGAACAAAAAACACTACTCGAGCTGCATCAGAGCTCCTTTTTTAAGCTGTTGTTAAAAGGGCTTTCTAGACACCAAGTTCGCCAATTGACGAATCTGGCTGATGAACTCAATAACAACACTCAATCGGCACTCGGAGTGCCTAAACATAGTCGTCGCCTAGCTTTGTCATTGCGATCTCAACAATCACAATGGCAAACCAAGCTGCAGTCCGAGCTATCTCAAGCACAATCGGTGGCGGTGGTTGGCAATAGTCCCAAGTTACTGGAATCAAGCCAAGGCGCGTTCATCGACTCTCACGACCTGGTCATTCGTTTTAATCAATTTTTGCCGACGGACGGACGAGATATATCTAGCAGTATCGGTAAAAAACTTGATATTTGGGTCATGTCCCCCGGTTTTCGCGATCCGATTCCCGAGCACGCCCGCTACATACTCATCACGGGCCCCAATATGGTTTGGTGGCAACAAAATTGGCAACACTTGGCTTGCGCGAACGGTCCAATCCTAGGTATTCCACTCACTTCATGGCAAGCCAGTGTCGCCAAGCTCGATGCACCACCGAGTGCGGGCTTTGCGTGCCTTGATTGGCTTATCAATGATCAAAGAATTGCAAACATTCGCCCCAGCGCCTTGGGTTTTGGCTATAATCCCACTCAACACTCGCGTTACCATATTCAAAGTGATGTGCATAAGGCCACTTCACGGCACAACTGGCGCGCTGAACAAGAAGTCATAGAAACGTGGAAAAAAGAATCAAAATTAAACCGACTGTAAAATTCGAAGTAAAAAGCAAACACTGGAAACTCAAGCTGACCTCTGGTGTCGCTAAGCTGATCGCCGTTGGACCTCAAAAGTTGGGCTGGCAACGGGTTACTCTTGCTGCGAAAAACCCGACGGCGCTTAAAAAGCTTCAAGGCACCCTAAACTTTTATCTTCGTCAAAATGACAATATCGCCAGCGTGTCACTCATTAAAGAGTCGCCACGTAAACTGGCGCTGGTATTTTATCGTCACAACCCGCTGAGCCACTTAATTTTAGAGTGGCAAGATGACAGCCACGAACTCAACCATGAAAAAGCACACTTCGTGATAAAGCATCGAGCGATAACAGCGACAAAAGCTTGGTTCTACATGCTGCAGTCGGTAGCTAAAAGAAAGTCGAACAAGGGTGAAAAACATTCTCAAATTTACCGTATCACCCGCGCGCGTCAAAAGCGTCAGGGCACAACGCACGCATTAAAAAAACTGGTCCAAGAATATCAGCCGTTATTGACTCACCAGCTAATAACATGCGAACCCTACCAATACTGGCGTTTGTACGCCGAGCCGAAACTCAGTGTGAGCCAAGCAACTACAAATAAAATTCAAGTCAATGCGTTCGCAAAGCTGAATGAGTTTAACGAAAACCATTGGTACACCCCACTGGGGGATGACGTCACTAATGCACGCCAATTCGATAAAGCCATCAACGAAGCGATTTCGGCGCACCCTCAAGCCGAGGTGGTGTACTGGGACCACGATTACTTAGCCGATGGGCACCGCGTACAGCCGCAATTTAAGCCGAGCTGGGATGCAGATTACTTTATGAGCTACGACTACATTGGCTTAGCCTTTGCGGTAAAAGGATCGGTACTTAAACAATTAATGAGCCATAATGCGGAATTAACGCACCGTCCGCATTTGCTGTTATTAAACTTGCTGGTAGGTGAACACATCCCATCTTCTCAGCAGTCGATTGTTCATATCGGTGCGGTACTGCAACACCTGCCTGCAACACAAAGTGTATGGTTAAACGCCAAGCAGATGGAGGCGCGACAAACACTCGTACAGCAGTGGTACCAACAGCATCAGTTAGGTAGTGTATCGGTCGAGTCGGGCTTCTCGGTTGGCGTGACCAAAGCATCTATTAGTCTAAGCGAGCAGCCCAAAATAAGCATAATTATCCCGACTCGGGATGCGCTTGAAGTGACCAAGACATGTGTTGACAGCGTCTTGCATAAAACCAGTTATGCGAACTACGAAATTATTATCGTCGATAACCAAAGTAGCGATCCAAAAACCTTAGCCTGGTTTGATGAAATAGCTCACGACGAGCGGGTAAAAGTTTTAGCCTATAACGCACCATTTAATTACTCAGCTATCAATAACTTTGCCGTAGAGCACGCAACGGGTGACTGGGTCTGTTTGCTCAATAACGATACCGAGGTCATCAACACGGGCTGGTTAACTGAGATGGCACAATACGCCCTGCGTGATGATGTCGGTTGCGTGGGTGCCAAGCTCTATTACCATGACAATACCATTCAACATGCAGGTGTAGTAATGGGTCTTTGGGGGCTTGCAGGCCATTCGCATAAGTTCTTCTTACGTCACGCACCAGGCTATATGAACCGTTTAGTATCGGTACAAAAATACAGTGCGGTGACCGCTGCTTGCTTACTGGTCAATAAGTCGATATATCAACGCGTTAATGGCCTAAACGAAGATGATTTAACGGTCGCATTTAATGACGTCGATTTCTGTTTAAAAGTCCAAGCGCTCGGGTATCACAACATTTGGACGCCTTACGCCGAATTGTACCATTACGAGTCTAAGTCGCGTGGTAAAGATGACACACCCGAAAAGCAAGCACGCGAGGCCGGTGAAATAGAATATATGCTTCAAAAGTGGCCAAAAGAAATTGAAAATGACCCTTGCTACAGTGTGAACCTAACCCGCGAAAACGAAGACTTTAATATCAGGTTATCCTTTGACGTCTAATAGAAAGGAAAAACCAAAGGTATAAAAACGAGGCTTAGTGCCACATACACAATCGCAACAGGCACACCACACAAAACGAAGTGTTTCAGTCGATAGTTGCTGGCGTTAAACACCATCAGGTTAGTTTGGTAGCCATAGGGCGTTATGAAGCTAGCAGAAGCCGCAAAAGCAACACCTAGCACGATAGGCATCGGATCAATGCCCAAACCTGTCGCTAGACTATAGGCAATGGGAAACATAAGCGCTGCGGCGGCGTTATTGGTTACAATCTCAGTCAATACATAGGTCAACAAGAACACGCCCACTAACAGGATATAGGGCGAGCTGTTGGTTAATGTGGCTCGTGCCCAATCTGATAACAACTGCGCACTGCCCGTCGCATCCATTGCCTCTGCCAAACACAACGCACTCGAAACGATCACCCAAATTTCGACAGGGAAACGACGCTTAATTTCGTTACTATTCAAACAGCCTGTCATCAGCAAGGCGGATAATAAAAACAGCATGCTGTAAAACAAGGATGTGCCGGTAATAACCGAACCTGCGATAGCGGCTAAGAATCCCCATAGCGTCAGTTTTTCGCGCCAGCCACTGAGCATCGAGTCGGGCTCAACGCCACTCAATACATAAAAGTTCTTAGTGATGTTAGTACGGGCAGAAAAGTCAGGGCCTGTTGCCAGTAATAGGAAGTCACCCGCTTGTAGGTGCACTTCACCCAGTTTGCCCGAAATCGCCTCACCCTCGCGACGAATCGCCACTACGGCGGCGTCAAAGCGTGCACGAAACCCCGAGGATTTCAACGTCTTGCCGATAAGCACCGATTCTTCTTTTACGATGACTTCGGTGAGCTCTTGAGTTTCTAACCCATGATCGTCGGCAAACAATCGCAAGCCATCAAATTGCGATAAAGTTTTCACTTTAGTGACATCGCCCGAGAACAAGAGCTTATCTCCGGCTTGCAGCACATCGTAACGTGCTACAGGTCGCAGATTTTCTTGCCCACCTTTACGCACAATTTCGGCTAAAAACAGTTCGTCTAGGTGCCGTAAACCGGCTTCATCGATTTGTTTCCCTACCAACGGAGAATCCGCATCGAGCTCGGCTTCGACGTAGTATTCTTTTATATCGTCGTGCTGACAACCGTCATTAGGTAACCAGCGACTGACGATAAACAGTGTAATACTGCCGCCGGCGACCACCGCAAGCCCTACCAGGGTGAAATCAAAAAAACCAAAACCTGGGTGTCCCGTATCGGTGAACATTGAGTTGACAATAAGGTTGGTAGAGGTACCAATCAGCGTTAAAGTACCGCCCATGATTGAGGCATAAGAGAGTGGGATCAGCAGCCTCGATGCAGCCACGCGTTTATTATTGCGTACCGAATTAAGCAAGGCGGCAACAACAGCCGTATTGTTGAGTACCGACGACGCCAGCGCGCTAACACCAATGGTGCGCATCACGCTGGCAGGTTCAGAGTCGGTAAATAAAAAGCGGCTTACACGCCGCAATAAGGAGGTTTTTTCTAACGCAAACGAAATAAGCACCAACATAATCAGGGTGATAAGCCCTGGGTTCGCCGCGTTACTCAATAGCTCATCGGCGTTCACCCAACCCACTAAAACAGTGACTAACATGGCGCTACCAAAAATCTTTACAGAATGCGTTTGGTAGCGAACCAATAGACCCACCATCACAGCGAGCAGTGCGATCAATCCCAGGGTATCACCCATAGTAGCGCGTCTCGTCTAGTATTATAGGTTACGCAAATCCTTCGCACCCCAATGTGGGAAGTGCTTACGGATTAAAGCGTTCAGTTCAAGCTCAAACTCACTAAAGTCGTTAGGCTCGCGCTCACCCTCATCGGATGAAAGGGCTTCATCGACCATACCCGCAGCCACGGTCACGTTGGTCATGCGGTCGATAATAATAAACGCGCCGGTTTCCTTATGGCTTTGATACGCATCAAAGACCACAGGTTCATGCACGTGCACATCGACTAAGCCAATTTCGTTTAACTCAAGCTTGCCCGCTTCTTTTTCTTTTAAGGTATTCACATCAATTTGATGATGAATCGCGGTCACTTCGCCGCGTGTCAGCTTAGAGTTGAACTTAATGTAGTACTCGCGGTAAGGTTCCATGGCTTTTTCATGCATCCACACAACTTTAGCGCGCATACGGTTAGACACATGCGGCAAGTTGTCCTTGCGCACGATCATATCACCGCGACTAACATCAATTTCGTCATTTAACGTTAGCGTGACCGCCATTGGCGCAAAGGCTTCTTCCAGCTCACCATCAAAAGTGACAATCGATTTAATCGTGCTGATTTTACCCGAAGGCAACGCACGGACCGTATCGCCGACTTTTACGCTACCCGATGTGATAGTGCCCTGAAAGCCACGGAAATCCGAGTTTGGACGACAGACCAACTGCACCGGCATACGGAATTGATCGGTATCTTGTGCACGCTCAATTTCAGCAGTCTCAAGATACTCCATCAGGGTTGACCCACGGAACCAGTCCATTGCCTCACTCTTGTTCACGACGTTGTCGCCTTTAAGCGCAGAGATAGGCACAAAACGAATATCCGGAATCTCAAGCGAGCCGGCAAGCTTTAGATAATCGTCTTGGATTTGCTTATAGACCTCTTGCGAGTAGTCCACCAAATCCATCTTATTAATGGCGACGATGACGTGCTTAATACCCAGCAACGAGCAAATGTAGCTGTGACGACGGGTTTGCGTTTGTACGCCTTGGCTGGCATCAATCAAAATAACCGCAAGATCACAGGTCGATGCACCAGTCGCCATGTTACGTGTGTACTGCTCATGCCCTGGAGTATCAGCAATAATAAATTTACGTTTATCGGTCGAGAAGTAACGGTAAGCCACATCAATAGTAATGCCCTGCTCACGCTCCGACTGCAAACCGTCAACCAACAACGCGAGGTCGACTTCATCGCCCTGCGTGCCCGACTTCTTACTGTCTTCAGTAATCGCCGCCAATTGGTCTTCAAAAATCATTTTACTGTCATGTAGCAAACGGCCGATGAGTGTACTTTTACCATCATCGACACTGCCACAGGTGATAAAGCGCAACAGCTCTTTGTTCTCATGCTGCTGCAAATAAGCCAAGATGTCTTGTTCGATAAGCGGTGATGCGTGACTCATTAGAAGTACCCTTCCATTTTCTTCTTCTCCATTGAACCCGCGCTATCGTGATCGATAACTCGGCCCTGACGCTCAGAGGTCTTGGTGAGCAACATTTCCTGAATAATTTCAGGCAAAGTCGCAGCACTCGACTCCACAGCCCCTGTCAACGGATAACAACCCAAAGTACGGAACCGCACCATCTTCATTTCTGGCTCTTCACCAGGCTCAAGCGGCATACGCTCGTCGTCAACCATAATCAAAGTGCCATCGCGCTCAACCACAGGGCGCTCTTTCGCCAAGTAGAGTGATGGGATCTGAATATTTTCGAGGTAGATGTACTGCCAAATATCGAGCTCGGTCCAGTTTGATAATGGGAACACACGAATGCTCTCGCCTTTATCAACTTTACCGTTGTAGATATTCCACAACTCAGGACGTTGGTTTTTCGGGTCCCAACGGTGATTTTTATCACGGAAAGAATACACACGCTCTTTTGCACGCGACTTTTCTTCATCACGCCGTGCGCCACCAAAGGCCGCATCAAATTTGTATTTATTCAACGCTTGTTTAAGCGCTTGTGTTTTCATGATGTCGGTGTGTTTAGCGCTACCATGCGAGAACGGACCGACGCCGGCATCCACGCCTTCCTGGTTGATGTATTCAATCAACTCGAAGTCGTATTCTTTTGCCATGCGATCGCGGAACTCAATCATCTCTTTAAATTTCCACGTGGTGTTTACGTGCATCAGCGGAAACGGAATCTTGCCGGGATAGAACGCCTTACGCGCTAAGTGCAAAAGCACTGAAGAATCCTTTCCAACTGAATACAGCATCACGGGATTATCAAATTCCGCCGCAACCTCGCGGAAGATTTGAATCGACTCGTTCTCAAGTGCCTTGAGATGGGTTAAACGTTTTTCGTCCATTGGTCTTTTTTTACCCTAGTTCTTAATATATATATACTCATATGTTCCTCGCCGATTCCTTGGCAAAGAACTTGAATCTAACACGACGCAATATCTCATAAAATATCGTTATGAGGAGAAACTCATTTTACCTGTAACCGTTCTTTGAATTTACTGATATGACGTTCGATTATTGTCAGTCGTCGCCCTGTCATATTTTTGTTCAAGGCGATTTGTTTGGCCTGCCCGAGCACATCTAGCGCAAACTCAGTTTGCCTCTGCAACTCAAGCAACTTAGCGACTTCTATCAAATAGTCTACACGGTTTGACTTGTCCGACAAAAAAACATCTCTAGTTGTCGCAGGTAAAGGAGTCTGCAGTATCGGTTCTGCCACTGGCACACCCATGACTTCAGCGAGCTTAAGCAAAGCATATGGCAACGCCTCACTAGTGCCATTCTCGCAATGCTCATGCAAACGTATGAGTAGGCGTTTCTGTAAAAGACCCATGAGTTCTGGCTGTTGTTTAAGTAAAAAGTGATACGCATCGACAACATCCACTAACCGCCGATTTATACGTGCGTTATCGACCGCGACAACCGACACGGGCTTAAAAAACTCCTCTGTACAGCATTCTAATAACTGCGCCTGCGCTCGCTCTAGAGCACTTTGGTACTTACTAGTAATGGCTTCATAAACTGTACTACTCACAACCTGATGAACTGCACTCGGATGTTTATTGGCTTGATCAACATGAGCTTGTAACGTGCGATCAATTCGCCTACTTTCTTCCGGCTCTTGTTGATCAAGCAACGCATTGAGCAAACGTTTTATTTCGAGCGCACCATACGTATAGCTTGTGTTAATACGTGCACGGCTTCGTTTAAACCGGTACGCGGACCAACCCTCAATACTCAGTCGTTGTAAAAAGTCTCGCTCAATCTGCTGCTTTACAAAGCAGCTCGTTAAATAGGGCCTCACCGATACTGCATCTCTGCCAAAGTACTCAATCCAATCAAAAAATACTTGACCACTTACACCACGGTTAATGACTCCAACTTGTTTATTCAGAAAGGCATCTAAGGTTTGTGTCGAATAGTGTCGTTTAATTGACTGATTATGATTAGAGACAAGTGATTCAAGGGGATGACGAAAATACGCTAACACGCTTACCGAATGCCCCTCGACAAGTCGCTTCACTCGCTCTGGATGTCGATACAACGCCTCTGAAGAAATCAATAGTTTAGCATTGAGTTGCCGTGCCTCGTTTAACCATTGCTCAAACAATTCCTTTGCACGATCAAGATCATTGGCAGCAATTGCGGTACCAAAGTGAGCATGTCCCCCCGATACTTTGTTTTCATCGAAGTTATGCTCTGGGTAGTAATAGCCATGCTTCAATAGCCGGGCGCGGTTCTGATGTAAAAAGTACTGTATCGCAGACGAGCCTGTTTTGGGCGCGCCAATATGTAAAACAACGTCCATCGTATCCTTATTATTCATTTTCTAATTCGCGCGAAGTGGCTAGGGCTACCAGTAATTTAGACTTTACTAAATCGGGCTCAAACTGCCTCGCACGCTTAAGCGCGCAATTTCGGAGTGACTCCATCTGCTCGGGTCGATTATAAAGCTCAATAAGCGCAGACGTTAACGCACCAAGATCGCCTAGAGGCACTCGAACGCCAGCACCATCGCTCACTAATTCTGTCAAGGCCCCCCACTCGTAGGCTATCACCACTTTACCTGCAGCAAAAGCTTCTAATACCGAGCGGCCAAAAGACTCCTGAAAATGAGATAAATTAAGTACCACATCGCACTGTTTAAGCGCATCCACAGGATCCGCTACATACCCGTGATTGTTAACATGTGCATGCGGATAGCTTTGCCGCGCATGGACTAAATCGTCAGTTTCGGGACCATATAGATGCCACTCAAATCGTATATCGTCCTTTAACGCCGTCGCCAGTTGATAGAAATCCTTTACGCCTTTTTTAGCTAGGTTGCTACTCAGCATGGCTACTTTTAAAGGCCGTCCAGCGGCGACGTCAGGCAGATCGGTATGCGCCGCTGCGTATTCGGCCGTGCGTATTACATTAGGAACAATATAGGTCCGTTCAGGCGCCTGTAGTGCCTCTTTAACCACCTGCGAGTTAGCGATCACATCAGTGCTGTTCTGCAACAAATGTTCGCAAATTGATTCAGGCGACGCAGCCAACGTTTCACACAATGCGCGATCATGAGCAGGTAACTCACGAACATGGACGGTACAACGGCGCTTAGCCTGTCGTGCGGCCAATAAGGGCTCGTGTAAGGTTAAGGTATTAATATACACCTGAGCGACATCATCCATCCATGACGCGAGCTTTTCAACTAAATAAGTATCTGTTGTGCGTGTTGATTGCCACCAACGTAGCGCTAAAAAGCTCACCTTATCGCTCAGCTGCTGAATCTGTTTAACGTACTCACTGTTTAAAGCCCCCGGCAGAACCACCCATAACTGATAATGTTCACGTAGCATACACAAAACATCCAGTAGGCTTTTCTCAGCACCAAACGCCTGCCCCGCAGTGCTATGAGCGATAACCATCAAAATGGGCTTGCTCGCACTTGTTGATGTTTGCCCCAGTGAGAGCTCAGGCGCTTGTTGTGGCTTATTTGCTGACTCTAACCGCATTAAATAATGTATTAGCGGATTCTTATGAGCCTCCAACGTGTGCAGAAATGCGTAACCTGAACTACTAAACTGTGCAGAGGGGTCACGTCCTTCGTTAGCTCCAAACTTGTAGTAGTGCTCGGCCGGCTCAATTCCAGCTGCGGCAATATCTGGATAGCGACTGCGATAATAGTCCGTATCAAATAAGGGTGATTGCTGTATGTGTTTTATTGCATTATCGCGTTGGGATGCCTGAGTACCGCGGCAAAGTGCTAATGGCGCTAAAAACGCTCGCTGTTGGGGATATCTTGCTAAGTAGCGAGACCGAGTACTTTGATGCCAATGCGCGGCAGTGACTTGATAATTATGACGAACCCCTGACAACATACTGCTCACGTGAGTCGGCTTTGCCTGTGTTAACGAGTTAATGTCCACTCGTCCGAGGGCAAGCGGTGTTGTTGGCATTACTTCGCGGATTGCCGTATCGCCAAACTCTGCTATAACTCGATTATAAAATTCGGTATCACCATCCGCTTTGACCGCATCCCAATAACCTAAGCGTTTAAACACGGTTCTTCTAAACATTAAGGACGAGACATTCGGGTAAATCCAACTCGATTCGGGACGCCAGCGACTAAAATTGAGTTTGTTGTCCGCTCTGACCCAAGCACTGCGGTTAGCCATGGCACTTGGGTGTTTTAGTAAATCTTCGACTTGGCTAGCAATTTTTTCAGGGTGAGACCAATCATCCGAATCGTGAGTGGTTATAAACTGTCCTTTCGCAATGCCCAAGCCAGCATTGCGAGCGCCATAAGCCCCCTCGTTTTCGCTTAACCGCAACAAAGTGATACGTTTATCTCGTTGGGCGAAGTGAGTCATCACCTCAAACGTTGCATCGGTACTGGCATCATCAACCAAGATGATTTGTAGACGATGCCACGTTTGTCGGCAAAGGCTCCGTACCGCAGTATCAAGCGTATCTGCGCAGTTGTAACACGGAATAATCACACTGACCTTGGGCTTGCGTTGCCATAATTTCCGACGCATCACATGACTCGATGCGTGCAGTTGGTCAAAATTCAACATTTTACCATCGGCTTCAAGTGGAGCTATACCCGACGATTGATAAACTTGATTAATTACAGCAATTTTTTCTTGCTTAGAGCTCGCGAGCATCGAACGCGCCAACGTATGGTCATGCTTATAAAGCAGTTTTTCAAGTGGCCAGCTGGGGTTCTCAAGCAACGCGCTTGCAGCATCTTTTTGTTTGGTGTGAACGAACGCATGAAAAAGACACAAGAACGGTCCAGGATGTGGCACCAGAGCGCGCAATAGCCTTAATCCGTCCGTCTGAGTAAGCCCACCTATAAGTCTCACCACTTCATGCCAAGAGTTTACGGAGCCGTAGTACTGAGCTAAAAACCAGCGCGCTAGCTGCGCATCTGCCTGTACGATCAGCTCATCATTGTTATCTGAGTTTTTTATAAGTTGAGTTAACTCAAAACGAGCAGCTTCATTGCTCCAAAGCTGGTGAGAGAGTCCGACAGACCTGAACGCCGCGGGCCAACGCCCTTCGAAACGACCGTGTTGTATATAGTGTTGAAAAGCTCTTTCGGCCGAATCAAAGCAAGCAGCTTTAATATCCGCGTACGCACGGCTGTAATGCTGCGCGTTGAAGAGTTTTCCTAGTAGTTGCTTCACACGAGTTCCGGGAATTGTTCGATTAATACTTTAATATCTGTGCATTCGGCCGATTTAACACGTTTTAGAAATCCTTCAGCTTGAGTATCTTGTAAATCATAACTGACCCTGACAAACATATGCGGCGTTGTATCTTCAATTAAATTATAGCGCTGGTTAACCGTCGTATGCTTTCCTGTTTGGTAAACATGAATATTCTTACCTATGACACTATTTTTCTCGGCCGAGTAAAATCCCACCTGCGCTAAACCTAACGCAATTTTTGGATAGTAAAGCTCAATAGCCTGACTGAGTTCATACTGACGCTGCTTATCTAGAAACGCCTCATACCCCTGAGAAAAAGTAACCATATAATTTAGATTTATTTTCGCTGTATAAAAGCGCAAGCGACGCTCAAAACGTCGATGTAAAATGTCGTCGTCATCTAACCGAACTGTCGAGTAAACACAGTCTTCTGATGCCCTATCAAATTGTTGTTTGAGATAGTTACTCGCTACGCTAACAAAACTGCGGTTAGGATCGACCGCTAAAATAGTCAAACAGGGGTGCTTTTTAGCAAGTTGTTCAAGTTGGTTTAAACGATCAGTTGGTAAGTCTTTTGAGGTGAGCAAAATCACCTCGTAGTTATCCGCTTCATCCGGTCGTTGTTGTGCGACAACGCTTGGTAAAGTCAATTGACTAAAAAGCTTATATTTAAGCGCCAAGCGCTCATCACCAAACAGCGCCCTCTTATATTGCTCGTAATCGTTATCCCGAGCGATCTTCCATTGCTTGGAGTCTTGCAACACTGAGTAGCGAATCAAATAAAATATCTTTTTTTTCATAACGCCCCTAAGAAATTCTCTACGCCGAGCTTCATAGCATCTGACATCTGTGAGTCTCGATAAAACTGACGGGAGAGTTCTCGCAGGTCCGCATTGCTTTTAAAAATATCCGTTATTACAGCTGGTGACTCAAGCATTTTCCAGCGTGATTCAAGCGCGTCAACTGACATATCACTTTTAGCATTCTTAAATTTAGAGTCACCGCCACCACCAAAGCGAGACAAGTTCGACATACGTTTTTCGCTGTGTTTTAAGTGGTTACCCAACAAGTCGGTTATCTTAACTCTGTCGCGGATAAAGTCATTGTAGCGAACAGTTTTTACGTTAAGCCCGAGTAAACTCTTCGCGCGTTCAGAATCAAAAAAATCCTTTGCTAGTGCTACCCAATGACCGGCTTGCTGCTCGACAGAAACTCTAAAATTGGGGTTAACTTCATTGTAGCGAGCGATAGAGGCGAGACAGTTAATCGGATCTCGTAAAAATAGGATGGCAGTATTTGACAGATGCTCACGCAGCGAAAGATTCTTTAAAGACTCAAGTCGTCCCGAACGACTCACACTGGGTACCGCTTTGTTTTCAAAGCTCATCAGGAAATGTTCTACATCCTTTTCACTGTACTGTACATCCCCAAACTCGTCAGCTTCTGAATGTAAGAACTCAATATTAATATCAGTCTCGATATGCTTTTTCTGATATTTATCACGCTCAACGTCGGGATTCACATTAACATTATTTAAATAAAAGTAGTCGTGTAGGTGAGAACACAGCCACTCAATAAATGCGTGATGACCACTTCGCTTGGTTGCAATAACACAAGTTAGAGACGATAAACCACTAAACTCATAATCCGTGCTAAGACTATATTTCACTGTAACTACTCTTCACTTATATTTTTGACATCAATGTGACCGGATGACATTTTGAATGTATCAGCCAATGCTTCTTTGGCTTGTTGGATAACACTCGAATGAGGGTCAGTCACGGGTGCCGCTCTTCGATCATAAAGCAACGCTGATTCTATTCCATAAAACTCTGGTGTTGCGACAACTGGATAAACTAGCAACTCGACATCACTTACGATTAAGCGTGCCGCGTTTACTTTATCTCCAAAAACAACAGGCTCTGCTAAACCTTCATGCAGCAGCTCAAAGTACTCATCAAAAAAGCGGTTCTGTTTACTATTAAAGCTGGGCCAGTGTAAGAGGGCAATTTTTTCGCCTTGCTCAGCAAGCTTTCGAGCATTGGAAAGTACGTCGCGACTATTCTGTTTACTCAAAAAGTCGGCAACAACGACCGTATCAAAGACTTGATAATCGCCCTGTTTTCTCAACATTGCCTTAGGGATAGAGGTCTTTGCTGTAGGGTCAAGACCCCGCTTATGATACCAGCGGCATATCTCGCGATAGACTTGGCGTAGTCCAAAGTAGACCGTACTTACATGCGTCGCTTTAGTACGAGTTAACGAGCTTTCATCATCTAAGGCAAACGCCATAGGTACTTCGGCAACTCCATGTAATATCGCTTCTTTACCAAAGTAATGCTGCGCACGCCAAATATATTCAGTGTCCGCACTGATACGCACTTCATCCCAGTTACCGATCGTGTTCACAGCCTCACGAGTTAACATAAAGGACGAGTGGCTATAATGGATAATACTATCTGAAGGTCGCCAGTTAATGGTAAAGTGCAAGTCATCCGAAGCGCGAACCCAACTGAGTATCACCCCCTGCGCTTCAGGCTGAGCACGCAATAACTCAATCTGCTGCTCAAGCTTCTGTGGATGAGACCAATCATCAGCATCATGTGTGGTGATGAGATCTCCGGTCGCCTCTTCTAAACCTCGGTTACGGGCAGGATAAGCACCTTGGTTATGCGGCTGTTGTATCACCTTTACACGACTATCACGAGCAGCAATAGCATTTAACACCGCGACCGTATCATCCGGCGAGCAATCATCCACCGCGATCACTTCAATGTTACGCCAAGTCTGGTTTAGTAGTGAGTTGATCGCTATTTCTATCCGCTCTTCAGCTTTAAAAATTGGCATGATGATAGATACTTTCTCGCGCTGCTCATCAGGCTCAACAGCACCATCCGATACATCATGCTTTGAGGTTAAGTTATCAAAGCCAAGCGGTTTATGCTCATCAATTCGTGTGACCGGCAAATAACCATGGCGTTGATACATCTCATTTATGCAAGCTAATCGCTGTTCATCGTCGCTAAACGTATTGGCAAGCATCAGACGTGTGTCAGGGTCATCTGGATCTTCGGCTAAGTACTCGTTGAGTATCGCCGCGGCTTCATTTGGTTGCTCTAGCTTTAACTGGCTATTCGCTTGAAGTAACACACGTGTTTTATTTAAACGCTGTTCTGGTAACAACTCAGCCATTTTAAAACTAAGTGCTAATGCCTCTTGATGCTCGCCACTAAATGAACGATACCGAGCCAATGACCACGCAGCCAGGTAGCGCTCGCGCAAAAGTGCACGCTCATTGTCGAGAATTTCAGTGAGAACACGACAGGCTGTAATCGCGTGTCCAGACCACATTTTATCTTCTAGGACATCCAGCTTATTCTCACTGCAGTGACGACCTTCTCTCGCACCATGCAGAATATAATGTACCAGCGGGTTCATTCCACTCTCGGCGACGTCTGGGTAGCGCTCAAGGTAAAATTCGGTATCAAAATTTACACTGGGATTTCTTCCCAACTTCGCACCAAATTTGTAGTAGTGCTCGGCCGGGTGCATGTCTAATAAGGCGGCATCAGGATATTCTTGCAGATACCACTTGCCATCAAACCATTCAGAGTTACGCAGCAGCTCAACATCTGACGTCGATAGATTAGTATCTGAATCAGTTTTTCTCAAAGCCCTTTTCACTTTACTCAAAAGACGTTGGGTTGATGGCTTTATTCGACGCTGATTATCACCACCTGTTAGACGCTTTGTCGCAGGGTGTTCAGGAAGTTTAAGCAATAGTGCTGTAAGCTTAGCGTTATCCTCTGCCTGCTGCTTAAGTTTTTCCTTAAGAGCCGCATTTTCTTCACGCAATGCTGCATTCTCTTGAATCAGCTCGTCACTCGTTAGCATAACGTCACTACCTGCACCTTATTTACTCATGCCATCAAAAAACTGTCATTAGGCTACTGGTTAAAGCGCCAAATATCAATCTTATCAACGGCTAGAACCAATCGACTGTCATTAATTATATCATTCGATCACAAACGGAATTTTCGACTTTACAAATCTTTTCCGCTTTAAGTACTCGTCGTGTAGATCTTCATATAACGAGTAATCTAGCTGACCACCAAAACCACTCTTAAACCTTTGCTTAAAAAGATTTTTGTCTTCTTCTGTGAAGTTGCCAGCATCAGACTCTTTCTTCTTAAAGTCTTTACTCTTATCGTTTTCGAATAAAATGGCGTCAGGCGCGTAAATGAACTGATTACAAGCTCGAGCAATAACGGTTAATTCGTTATCAGCTCGATGCGATCTATAACCCTGGTATAAAATGCAGTCTCCGTAGTATTGATAAACCCACTCTTTACGCACCATGCCAAAGGCTGCTATCCGACCGTGCCACTTGCCACAGTTAAACGCCAATACCGACTTATTTTCTTGCTCTAATCTATCATGCGCAAGCTTCAGCCAATTGCATCCGGGCACAGCATCTTCGGCCAAGTAAACAACGTACTTAGCGCTGGATACCCGCGCTGTTTGATTGAGCGTTTTTATGAAGCCTTGATACTCTGTATCAAGAGCAACAACAAAGTCCGCTTCAATACCGGCTGTACGCTTTAGTAACTGAATTCGCTTAATGCCAGCTTCTTTATTAATGCAAGGCATCACCACACAGATATCACGCTTGAATCTCAATTCAGCAGAGTTAAGCTCATTAACATCAACAATTGAAACTTCTGCTTCATCTCCCCAGCATCTTTTATCGCCAATTGCACCCAAGTCAGCAACGAGAAAACGGTCATCTGTGACTTCTTTAATCATGCGTCCCGACAGCATATTACGCAACACTGTTCGGTAGGAGAAAACATAGTTGGATTCTACAGAGTCACAAGCAACTGAGGCTGCTCTAACTATCACCTCGCCGTTACTTAATAGCGCTTCATGGCCAAACTGAAGCCAGTCACGACAAGGAAATGCACTTCTATCTGCCACCATGATGAAGCGATAACATGTATGATCTAAAATGCGTATAAGTAGCTCGTCGCGTTCGTTCTTCTCACAGCAGGCAATAAGCACGTCTAACTCATGATTGGCTC
The DNA here is from genome assembly GCF_002364475.1 of Idiomarina sp. UBA3162. NCBI lineage: Bacteria > Pseudomonadati > Pseudomonadota > Gammaproteobacteria > Alteromonadales > Idiomarinaceae > Idiomarina > Idiomarina sp. UBA3162. The sequence goes on along the minus strand of NZ_DEYI01000003.1, from coordinate 5,036 downwards.
GGCGAGAAAATAGTCGCGCAGAATCAAACGCGTGCTCCTGCACATCAGTGAATACTATAGCCGCGACTTTTTTTTCTAAAACTCTGAGGCTATCGTTTGAAGTGAACTTATCAATAACACAAATTGATTCGTTACATTGGGAGTTAGCTATGCGCTTTACTGACTGCTCGTTTTTAGTGTTCATGATATCGTCAACGACGACTGCTAGCCGCATTCTCCAACTGTTACTGTGAGTGAAGCGGTCAAAAACTTCAGGGTCTAAATGACTGCGATCGGTAATTAGCTTTTTTACGTTTTCAATAAAAGCCTCGTGCGATTCAGAGCGCCAAACATAATCACACATAGCGATATTAGGTACGTCTGTCGCAACCACAGGGACATGATGGGTTAAATAAACATAAACCTTTAATGGGTTCATATTTTCGGTCAGATCCATCCGCTTATGAGGCACCATTCCCAAAGTAAACAGCCTGACAAAGGCACCTACATATTGGTATGGCACAACACCTGTCATAACTACATTAGGAAGCGCTTCTAATGCGCGTATGCTGGGGTTAGCATGCGTTGAACCAATTAATACAATTAGCGCATCTGGCATGTCGGTGGATAATCGACGTAGTAATACGTCATCAATTTTTGCCTCTAGATTGCCAACAAATCCCAACACAGGACCTTTATGCGAGGCAATACGTTGATAGTGTTCGTTAGACTCGGGTATGGCAATAGACGCGTCAGTTTCGCACCCGTTTGGCACTAAAGCGATGTTTTGATTAAACTCATACATTGATAGCTTTACGGGTAAGCAGTTGGTCAGCACTTTATCGGCGTTGCTGAGCATTGCCCCATAATGCTGATTCAATTGATTTCGCTTTTTCTCACCCACATTTGGCCAAGCTCGGTGATCATCGACAACATCCATGACTTTTTTGGCGGGTCTAAAGTGCTCAATGAGCTGCTCGCCCCATAATAACTTGGGGTACATCCAAAAAACACTTTGTGCAGGGTCGATTTCAAGAGCCGTGAAACATTCATCCAAAAAAGAAAAGTAGTCTGCAACACCTTGTTTGCTTTTGTCGTAAACAAATACGCGGCGGTAAATATTTTCATGGTCTCGGGCTTTATCAGCGATCGCCTTGGTGCCATCATAAACAAACTGATTTTGATCAAATCGCTCGCCCGAATTTCGTTGCTCGAGCGCATCTGAGTCAATCGGCGCATCAAGCACCAGTACTTTACCTACATCGCTTCTGCTGGCTAAGTACTTAGCCACCATATCACTGCGGCGACCATAAAGCTCTGAATCGTTCTGTTTCCAGAACATAACAACATTAATCATAGGTAGGGCAGTCTGTTAGCGCCAGTCCTTGGCGGTCCTTTTCAGAGAGTTGCGGCTCGCCATTAAGCGGCCAGTTAATAGCGAGAGAAGGGTCATCAAACCTCAAACTATATTCGTCATCAGGCGCATAATAATCGGTGCACTTGTACGAGAATTCCGCTGTTTCGCTTAATACATAAAACCCATGCGCAAAACCGGGTGGTACCCAAAGCATTTGACGGTTTTCGTCACTCAGCTCTACGCTCACCCAATCACCAAACGTAGGAGAATCTTGACGAAGGTCGACTGCGACATCAAAGACTCGACCTTGAGTAACTCGCACGAGCTTTCCTTGCGGCTGTTTGAGTTGGTAATGCAGCCCCCGCAAAATACCACGCCGTGACTTGCTATGGTTATCTTGTACAAAGGAATACTTGCCGCAGTGCCTTTCGAACTCATTTTGACGAAAAGTTTCCATAAAAAAACCACGTTCGTCGCCAAATACTTTGGGAGTCATCAATATCACGTCTGCAATTGCAAGAGGCTGATACTTCATATTATTCCTATCGATATTAGCTTAAAAGCTCATGTAAATATTGACCGTACTGTGTCTTGTCTAACGAGTGAGCATGAACTCTTAATTCTTGGTCATTTATCCAGCCATTCTTCCATGCTATTTCTTCTAAACAAGCAATCTTAAGGCCCTGCCGATGCTCTACCGTTTGGACATAAGAGCTTGCTTCGAGCAGCGAGTCGTGTGTGCCGGTATCGAGCCATGCAAACCCACGCCCGAGGCGCTCAACGTGCAGATCACCCCGCTCTAAATAGGCATTGTTTACGCACGTAATTTCTAACTCACCACGTGCCGAAGGTTCTACATTTTGCGCAATATTCACTACGTCGTTATCGTAAAAGTAGAGTCCAGTTACCGCGTAGTCTGACTTTGGCTCAACCGGTTTTTCTTCAATCGAGAGCGCCTTGCCCTCATTATCAAACTCAACGACGCCAAACCGCTGAGGATCTTTAACCATATAGCCAAAAACCGTTGCCCCTCTATCTCTTCTAATAGCACGTTTTAGCTGATCAGAGAAAAACTGCCCATGGAAAATGTTATCACCTAACACTAAGCAGACGGGATCGTTGCCTATAAAGTCAGCACCTATGGTAAACGCCTGTGCGAGCCCATCGGGCGATGCCTGTACTTTATAAGAAAATGAGACACCAAATGCACTACCATCGCCTAACAAGCGTTGGTATTGTTCCATATCCTCCGGCGTGGAGATGATCAAAATATCGCGAATGCCTGCCAACATCAGTACGGATATTGGATAGTAAATCATCGGCTTATCGTAAACGGGTAGCAACTGTTTAGACACGCCCCGGGTTATCGGATGCAGTCGAGTTCCCGAGCCACCAGCTAAAACAATTCCTTTATAAGGCATCCAAATACTCCGATAGTGTTAAATGCAGGCATGTTTGCCAATCTGGCAACGTAATATTCAATACCTGTTCAATTTTGTTGATATTCAATCGAGAATTCAATGGGCGCTTTGCAGGTGTTAGGTATTCTGACGTTGGAATCCCGTGTACTTGTTTTACCGCCAGAGCTTTTCCATGGGCACATGCCTCATCGAAAATGGCGTTTGCGAAGCCGCACCAACTTGTTTCCCCACGCGGCGCAACATGGTACACCCCCGTGAGCTTATGTTCTAGTAAAGGGTGTACCGATAAGCTAGTAACTTGCGCCAACAAGCGCGCGGGCGTGGGAGAACCGACTTGGTCATTCACAATATTTAGCTGATCGCGTTCAGCGGCTAACCGTAGCATGGTCTTCATAAAGTTATTGCCGCGCGCGCTATATACCCAGCTCGTACGTAAAATAATATGGTTACAACTACTCCCCATCACAGCACGGTCACCCGCCCACTTACTACGTCCGTATTCCGACAACGCCCCCACTTTGCTATCTTCGGTGTAAGCCGTATCACCAGTCCCAGGGTAAACATAGTCAGACGAGAAGTGAACGAGAGATGCCCGATTGTGTAAAGCATACTCTGCGAGCTGTTTTGGTAACAAATGATTCAATCGATCAGCTAGTTCCGGTTCCTGTTCAGCCTTATCAACCGCTGTATACGCAGCGGCATTGGCGATAAGCTCTGGCTCATGCTGAGCAAGATAGTCCGCAACCGCTTGTTCATTACTGAGATCGAGTTCGTCCCGTGAGGGTGCCAATACATGTCCGAAAACTGATAAACTACGAACCAGTTCAAAACCGACTTGGCCGTTTGCACCCGTAACAAAAATCTTCATTGCCAACCCCTAAACGAACAATATAACGGTATGATAACATCGGGTTCAATTTGTTGTCATTTCAGACTATTTTAATATCAGAACAGGATAGTAATTTCATCGAGCGTTCATTTGCGGTATCTTTCTCACCTCAATGAGTAAAACGCAGTAGTAAAAGCATGGATAACGTTAACAAGCTCGGCTTGAGAGAGAGAATCGAGCGAGCATTTGCCAAACGCGTACGTCGACGGATGTTAACTAACGCAGAAAAAGTGGAGTGGGTGTCTTACCACATTCCAAAAACAGCGGGTACATCATTCCGTTCAGCATTGCAAAACGCGTTTGAAGAGCGCGAATTTTTCGCAGTTTATGAATTCTCGGGGGCTAATGAGCTAAGCCGTGGTGAACCCATCTGGTTGCCAGCCAGCACGAAAGTAATTCATGGACATTTCAGACCGCATGCCCTTCATCGACAGCTGTTTCCAAACGGAAAACGCATTACATGGGTGCGCGATCCCATTAAGCGAGCTTGGTCGCTGTTGAACCATACCCTCGACGTGCAAAATAATGACAACGTCTATCAGTTCATAAAAACTAACTTCTTGGATCAGGGTATCACTGACCGTGAAGAGTTGTTTAGAGCAATGATAAAACACAAAAAAAGTGCAAAGTTTCTTAATATCTACACACGCGACTACAAATCATTTAACAAAAAATTCTTCTTCTTTGTCGGCTCAACGGAACACTACGACGAGGATTTAGACCGGCTTGCCGAACTTATGCAAAGACCGTTACCTAGACAGCAGCTTAACTCAAGCCAAAATAAACAGCCTGCACCAGAGCTGAGCGATAAAGAGCGCGCATACTTTAGTGAAGAGTATCGTATCCACGAGAGGCTGATTAAATAATCAGCTCTTTAAAAGAGTAATTTACAGCCTTTTAGATGAGCGAGGTTTTTAAATAACCCAGATTGTATAAACAAGAGCGCCCCCATTTGACTAAATGGTTCGTCCGTCTACTCTTTAATTTATAAAACTTAATCCGAAAGATTATCCGCTTCTCGTAGTGACCTTAACTGACCAACTAACTCGGCACCAAAATGCTTTCTTTGAATCACCTCAAAATCGTAAATCTTGGAAGAATTGATACGGTACTTTTCAAAGTCTGTAACGTTATTCTGATACTTCACGTCTAACAGCATATGCTCATCTCCGGACTTAAGCGTTACAATTGCGTTAGGGATCGCAAGTTTAAAGCTTCCAACATTCATTTCTTCATACTCTACATGCAAAAAGCCAAGTGCTTCTAAGTTTTTTCTCATCCTCAGATCGAGCCCTTTATTTATCGGCTCGCCTGTCCAAACATTATAATCAAGTAATTCCAGCACTTCTCGAGAAAGCAATCGACCCATGCCGATACTTTCACCAACACG
>NZ_DEYI01000004.1:39955-82397 GCF_002364475.1 Idiomarina sp. UBA3162 | reverse complement strand
AGCCCTTTATTTATCGGCTCGCCTGTCCAAACATTATAATCAAGTAATTCCAGCACTTCTCGAGAAAGCAATCGACCCATGCCGATACTTTCACCAACACGCTCCGGCATGCCCAAGTCGCGCTTAGGTCCCCCATAGCCTCCCCAAAAAAGCATTTCGTTAGTCGAAGTATTGAAAAAATGACCATCAATAAACCCAACGACATTTGCGCCTTGTTTATAAAGTTCGGCATAACTTTTGAATACCGACGGGGATAGGAAGTCATCAGACCCTACTATAATTACAGCATCAAAACTCTGCTTTCGTAATACTTCAACCCCCGCTTGCCATTTCTCGTTTAATGGTGAGTTAGGCGCTTCGATATACCTACCTCCAAACCTATCGACAGCAGACGCGGATGCTATACCTTCCGAACCTATGACTAGCAGGTTTATTTCACAAGTATTTTCTAGCTGATATTTTAGTTTCAAATAGTAGTCATAAAAAATTTTAGTTAACTTCTCGCGCTTCCATACTGCTGTTATAACAACGAACTTGGGAACTCTTCTACTGATTCTTTCCTGAGACAGGTCAGGTAGAGGTTTCATTCCCAAAATTAAATTCCGTTTAATTCGGGATACAAATGGAAGTAGAAAGCGCGAACCGCCCTTAAAGGTATTTAATAGTTTAGATAGCTCTTGCGAATACTCACTAACAGTTTGTGCAGTTAGTTTTTGACGTCGAATTTGACGGCTTTCAAAGTATAGGTCTTTAAATCTAATGAAGTTATCCATTTGACGCCTTGTAAACTTAATTTCTTTGAGTCTAAACACCTTGAACGGTTAACTATATTTGACAAACGTGATCAACATAACATACACAATAATTCAACCTCTACTAAATGCTTAAACGTCTAATTAGCGGTTTTAGTGAAATAAAGCTAGCTCAGGTTAAGCTGAACAAAGAGTACTTAACATAAAAATAATTCTACAAATGAATAATTATGAGGTTAAGTGAGGGAACGTTCTCCTTAAATGAGCGAACGCCATTATCATAGTCCTACTACCGCCTTTATCTGGGTACCTTTCGCCAAGCCATCCGTTAGGAAAGTACTCTCTCTTCTTCATTACCAGATCGATTATGATTTCATTAAGTTCCAAGTTATTAAATTGAACCCATGAACTAATAAAGCCAGCACTACTAGTACCCCAGAACCGTTCATTCATCTTAATCTCCCTGTCGCTATCAATAAACTGAGGGATTTCAGAGCTAGTAATGGCTTTGTTCTTCCTTAAAACATCCACTAAATCAGTCAACAGTTCGTTGTCGTCAAGAATAATTCTTGATTCAAGCATGGCTACGGGCAACTCAACCGTCGCGCCAGCTTTCCATAGAGCTTCTGACGACAATTTCGTTGCAATCTCACCCGGAGATGGGGAGTAAGGCCATTTGATTAAGCCATCGCTTGATCTGCTGGTGAACGAATTGAAGTACTTGAGTAATAATTTACATACTCGTTTATAGTTATCGGGAGCGCTTTCAATTCTGGAAGCGTGCGCTAAGGCTGCACCATATAAGTGACTATGATTCAATGCCTCAACTATATCGTCAGACAGATGGAAAAAATAACCTCCTTCCTTTGACTTTTTGAACTCTGAAATAAACTCGTTCAGCATTACAAAAGTCTCAGACTCAAGTAATTTAGAACCATATAAAGCCGCGTACTCGGCAATAGGTAAAACTATTAATCCTGTAGTTGTAATTTCACACGCTCGTTTTCCATTCTTAAAGCGTGAACCCCAGCCGGCTACTAATCTGCTACGCTCTTCATCTACTAGTCCCAACACATCATCTCTTACCTCGAGCAACCTATAGACTGACCACAGAAAAAGTTCCTTAAATCTTATATCTTCCGTAGCCCTATACATATCGAGAATGGCCCGCCCGTAGTAGCCCCAATACCAACCAAACAATCGACCCTTTTCCCCATCACACAGATTATGATCTGTTCTATTGAACATGACATTAACCTGCTCAAACAGAAAGTCGTATATGTATTCGTCGCTGAGCTTTCGAATATCGTGAAAGTCCATTTAAAGCGCTCCTTCCTTTTTGTATTTACTGTGAAGTGACTTAAGATCGTTTAATAAGTGCGTATCAAAATTTTCTTCAATTAAATCCCAAACATTATGAATTCGTCTCACACTATTGTGGCTTCTATAAAAATTAGTCATTGGTGTTACAGATGACTCGGGAACTTTTACATCTACCGCAAAAATTCCTAGTTCTTTTAAAGATACACCTAACTGACCAAACTTGACGACCTTTCCATTGATATGTACGTCCAATAGTTTAGACTCTGTGACGGGCAGTAGCCCAAGATCTACTACATTCTCTCGCGCCCTACCATCTAGTCCTCTATTAATTGCCTTACCTTTCCAAAGCGAATAGTTCAAAATAGAAAGAAGCTCTGATGAATAAAATCGCCCCATCCCCATAGACTCATTAAGCCTCCAAGGCATACCCGCATTTCGAGACATGCCTCCGTAGCCACCCCAGTAGATAGATTCAACCGTGTCTGATATATCCATGAAGTACCCATCTGTTAATCCAGCCGCCATGACGCCATCTTCCACAAATCGCTTATACGTATAAAATAACTTTTCGGGCAAAAGATCATCAGAACCAACTATTATTACTGCATCATGGTGATGATTTCTTAACTCATTAAGTCCAAACTCCCACTTCTCATTTAATGGTAGGTTTGGATATTCCATATAGATGCAATCATTTCTCTCAGCGATGCGCCTACTAGCATCCCCTTCTGACCCGACTACTGCAACATCAAGTTGTATGGCAGCTGCAAGAGATTTGCTTAATCGGTTGTAGTAACTCAAAACGACCTCAGTTAAGTCATGCCGTTGCCAAACGCACGTGAGTATAACCAGCTTGACTATCTCGTCTCGCTCCTTGGGCTTTTCATCTGTAGTATCTTTTGGAAGGCTCCAATCGCTATGATGATTAATGATTATACTCATTATTTTAGATGATATAGATGCCGCATATTCCTTTAGTTCAAATGATGTTTGTCTATCACCAAAGTGTTTTAAAATCTTTTCCTTATGAGCTACTAAGAAATTAATATCAACCTTTTCATTTTTTTCCTTTATTGCTATATCTAAAAAATCATTGAAGGCGACTAAATCGTACGGGTTATCGTTAAGATGTTTCTTATAGTATGAACAACTCTCACTCACCTTTCCAAAATAAGCATTAGACTGCGCTAGTTTTAAATTTAGTTTAAATTTCTTATACAGATAATTCTCCATAACTGATCATTACTCCTAGTTCATCTTATGCTGTTAACTAAATAAATGCGTGAGGTTCTACTTAAATTAATTTCTTTCACATTCATATTTCGAAAAACCGATTTATAACGCTTCTTAATTTCGTTGCTTGTTTTAAAAAACCTTACGTGACCAAATGAGTCAAAGTTTGGAACCGAAAAAATCACATTAGCTCCAGAAGGAAACAGCTTTAATAAATTAATGTCATCGTCAATATGTTCCAAAACTTCTAGCATGATATAAACAGTTTTTATATCTCCGCTATCGCTTGTATAATTCCTAACATCTTCGCAAGCGAAACTAAGCATCGGACAACGTTTTCTAGCTAAGTTAATTGCAGTTTCACTAAAATCCAAACCTAAATAGTCCGCAGTCGGTAATCTATCAGTCAAATATTCAGAAAACTGACCTGGCCCACAACCAATATCGATTACTCTTTCTACTTTTTCTCTTTCAATTAAATTACATACCTCGTCCCATATCGGCTGATATATAGACTCAGAAGCTTCAAGAGCATAGTTGTCAGATTCCATGTAAATTCTATCGTAAAAGACTGAAGACACTTCAAAAAAAGTCTTATGTCCATCAGCTACATTTACTTTAAGTTCCGCAAGCATCGCCTCGACAGTAAGAGGAATATCTGACTTTAGACCTTTAAGCTGCTCCGTTGCTTTAAGAAGGTGTTCATAGGCTGTTATGTAATCTGCATCTTTCCTGAGCATATCAGCTGCAAAGCTTGCAAAACCAATTTTTAATGAGTAATCATGATGTTTACTAATTACCTCCTTAACGAGCCGAAGAGTAGTCTGAAAACACTGCTTATCTCGGTAATACACAGCCAACACGTGCAATAATAATGGTTTTCGACCTAACCTTTTAATACTGGACTCTAACGTTTCAATCGCACCCTTAAGGTTCCCTAAATTCCTCTGAGCTCGGCAATATTTTACAACTATAGCTTCAGTCTCCTCGCTAGTCGCTAAGATAGCTTCGTACATCCGCAAAGCAGACTGAAAGTTTTCTAAAGTCATAAACTTATCGGCTAACGCTATTCTATATTTTCGCGTTTCTTTTTCACTCAAATGAAGCGAATTAAGTGTAGTTTCGACTTGAACCAACTCATCATTTCCAATGCTGACCTCATTTTTTTGTAAAGCCGCAAACCATGCTTCGACCGAGTTAGACGTTGACAGACTATTCAAAACGCGTTGCTGAACTGTGATTGTTTGCATTACTAGTTCAACTAACCTAGCTGTTGGCAGGTTATCAGTAAACATCTGTATCAACTTGCGTACTCGAGCACCAGTTACTTCAAAGCCCGATTGAGCTTTAGCTTTGAGTATATTTTTTTCAATACTTGCTATTAACAAAACTTTTAGCAAAGTATTAGTCTGGAGCCCTTGACCTGTAAAAAAAGGCTCGTTTTGGCGAGTTAGATTATTTTTTTCTAAGTAAATTAATGTCTGAATTATTTTTATAAAGCTTCTATTTTGAAGTTCAGGTTCATCAATGAGCCGCTTTAGTTCCTGCTTGCAGCCTTGCCAGTCTTCAACTAACCAATTAAAAAAAAGAAGTTTGAATTTTTGGTGAAAGAATTTTTCAGACTGGTTCATAAATGCATGCTTCTCGATACTTTACTATCACAGTGATAAAGCGCTTTGAAGGCTCGAAGCTATTGCTTGATAATCGTCTTCTGTCATATATGGATGCATCGGTAATGACATAACCTGCTCCGCTACCATATCACCGACCGGTAATTTTGCCTCGCTATCAGCAACAGCAGGCTGCTTATTCAATGGAACCGGATAATGTACTGCCGTTGGAATTCCCTGCTCTTTTAAATAGCTTTGAACATGCTCACGGGAGTCTACTCTTATCGTGTACTGCGCCCAAGCGCTATAATTATGAGATTCAACTTTGGGAGAGATAACTCCTTTTTCGGAATCGAATAATTGACGATATCTATCCGCTACTAGGTTTCGTGCTTGAATCTCGCTGTCTAAAATGTCTAGTTTGGGGAGCAAAATTGCAGCCTGGATAGTATCTAAGCGACTGTTAACGCCAACTCGCACATGATGATAACGTCGATCTTGTCCATGACGGGCTATTTGCTTTATAACTTTGGCAAGCTCTTCATCGCTTGTAAAGATGGCACCTCCATCTCCATAACAGCCTAATGGCTTACTTGGAAAGAAACTCGTGCAAGCGATTGTCGTCAAATTGCAAGATTTCTTCCCTTTGTATGTCGCACCAAAACTTTGTGCAGCATCTTCAATGACAGGAATACCATACTTATTTGCAATTTCGTTAATAACATCGAAATCGGCACATTGGCCATACAAAGAAACCGGTATTATAGCCTTTGTTTTAGACGTAATAGCAGCTTCAAGCTTTTGAGGATCAATGTTGTATGTTTTTTCTTCAACATCTACGTAGACAGGCTTTGCGCCTAGTAGTGCAACCGTTTCAGCGGTTGCGATATATGTAAATCCCGGTGTAATAACTTCATCCCCGGGGCCTATTCCAAGAGCCATCTGGGCAATTTGTAATGCATCGGTACCATTAGCACAGGTGATACAATACTTAGCTCCAGTATATTGAATGAGGGCGTCCTCTAACTCAGAAACCTCTGGACCTAAAATGTATTTACCATGTTCAAGTACTTTTGCGATACCTGTATCTATTTCACTTTTTATTCGAAGCTGTTGAGCAGCCAAATCAATAAACTGCATTATGTTTCGTCCTTCTTAAATAAGATACCTTGAGTTAATATGTATTTTACACCAGTATGCTCACACACAGCCTCTCCATCGCCTTTTACAGGTAAATCTAGCTGCTCACCAAACTCACTCATCCAGCCAATTTGTTTAGCAGGTACACCCACGACAAGAGCATAGTCAGGAACATCTCTATTCACTACAGCTCCTGCACCGACAAAAGCAAACTTTCCAATTGTTATGCCACAGACGATGGTACAGTTGGCTCCTAGTGTTGCTCCTTCTTTTACGAGAGTATTTAAGTACTCGTCTTTTCTCTCCACATGTGAGCGAGGATTGTAGACGTTTGTGAATACCATACTTGGACCGCAAAAAACATTATCTTGCAGATAAACGTTATCGTAGACCGAGACATTGTTCTGAATTTTACATCCGCTCCCAATTGAAACTTTGTTACCCACGAAAACGTTTTGTCCCAAGGATACGTTTTCTCCAATCTTCGCTCCACCGCAAACATGAACAAAGTGCCAAACTCGACTGCCTTTTCCAATATCTGCGCCATCGTCAACGATTGCTGAGGAGTGAACGGTGTAGTCCATAATGTTTAGTCCTATCAATTATAGAAATTTAGTTAAAAATGGGTGACAGTAGCCGTCAATGGCGTTGACCGTATTTCCATCTCGAATATTTTCAACCGTCCTGATGCAATGCTCTGCGTCATCAATACCAAAGCCTCTCCCTGCCAATATCTCTTGATAACTAATTGTATGTAATTCAGTAAACCCAGATGAGAACTCTATTTGCTTTCCATTAGCTGATATTGAACGAAAAGTTGTCTGTTTACCTACAACACTTTCTGGGAGATCATTCGCATCAATAGACAAAAACCAAGGAACTCTCGCTTTTTCATACTCTAAGTATCCTGCAGCCTTTAGCTCATCACTGTAATGTAACTCGTTCTTCTCTAGGTTCCCAAAAATAAAGTGCAACATGTCGAAGAAATGAACGCCGATATTTGTTGCCACGCCAAAGGACTTACGCGGGTCTCCTTTCCAACTTTCCAAGTACCATTTCCCTCTTGACGTGATATAAGTGAGATCAACATCAAACTTTTTTCCTTTGGGCGCAGCATCAACTTCTTTCTTCAAGTCTAGAATAGCCTTATGGTGTCTGAGCTGGAGTATGTTATAAACCCTCTTACCCGTTTCTTCCTCAACAGTTCGCAGTTCATTCAACACCTCTAACGTTGGTACCAACGGCTTCTCGCAAATCACATCACATCCCAAACGCAATCCTGCAGCAATATGCGAGTGATGAAGATGGTTGGGAGAACAAACAGAGATATAGTCGAGTTCGGTTATTTTGGAACGCTTTAATCGCCATGCATGCTCTTGAAAACGTTCAAACTCCGTAAAAAATTCACTATTGGGAGAAATACTATCAATAATTCCGACTGAATCATTGATGTCATACGCAACAGAGAGATTGTTATCTGTCTCTTTTATCGCTTTCATATGACGTGGTGCTATGTAACCCGCGGCACCAATTAACGCAAAGTTCTTCATTTCTATGTCCTCTGAATTATTTATTTAGGCTTTTATGACTTTGTCGTTAGGCTCTCTGAAGATACCACGAGTATCTACTATCAGCTTTGCTTTATCCAAGATAAGTTTGTAATCAAACTTGTCATGGTTAGTTGCTAAAACAACTGCATCGTAGCTATCAAGGGTAGCAGCCGTCAACGGCTGGCTATTCAAGTCGAACTTGTGAGCGCGCATCGTCGGGAACTTAGGAACATGGGGATCCGAATATCCTACCAAGGCGCCTTTATCACGCAGTATTTCCATTATCTCGACTGATGGTGACTCGCGCATGTCATCTACATTCTTTTTATAAGCAATTCCCAACACTAGAACCTTGCTTCCATTTAACGGCTTACCATGTTTATTCAATGCATCTGCAGTTTTATCAACCACATACCGTGGCATTCCCTGGTTTACTTCTCCAGATAGCTCAATAAACCGAGTATGCAAACCAAACTCCCGAGCTTTCCAAGTCAGGTAGAATGGATCGATTGGTATACAATGACCGCCAAGCCCAGGCCCAGGGTAATATGCAGTAAATCCGAATGGTTTGGTTGCCGCAGCATCAACGACTTCAAAAATATCGATTCCCATACGATCTGCGACAATTTTCATTTCATTGACGAGACCGATGTTCACTGCACGATGAATATTCTCAAGAAGTTTTGTCATTTCAGCGACTTTCGTCGAACTGACTGGCACCACTTTGTCGATAGCTTGCTCATAGAGCGCTTGCCCTACTTCTAAACACGCAGATGTATGTCCACCAACAACTTTGGGGATTGTGCGTGTTTCGAAATTAGGGTTTCCAGGATCTTCTCTTTCGGGTGAGTATACTAAGAACACATTCTTACCCACAGATAAGTTTTGCGCCTCAACTCTTGGTAGCAGTTCCTCCTCTGTGGTACCTGGATACGTAGTACTTTCTAATGAAACAACTTGTTCATCACGCAAGTAAGGTGCAAGGCTACTCATCGTATTAACTACGAAGCTTATATCTGGCTCACGGTATTTATTCAATGGAGTGGGCACGCACATAATTAGCGCATCACACTGTGCAGCCATAGAAAAGTCTGCAGTTGCTTCGAAGCCCTTTGCAACTGCATCCTTTATTCGCTCATGAGGAATATGCTCTATTTGACTCTTGCCGCTATTAAGTTCCTTAGTCTTAGACTCGTCGATATCAATACCGATAACTTTGTAGCCTATATCAGAATACCTCAACATTAAAGGTACCCCTACATAACCCAGCCCTACAATACCAATAACAGCACTACGAGTTCTCAATTTGCCAATTAAAGCATCTTTTGACATTTAAAATCCCTATCAATCTTTTTGAATTAAATCATTCAACAAACCCATCTGTATCTCAACGCGACGGACACTTTCAGATAACATCTTATTTTCTTTCTTTAACTCATCATTCCTAGCTATCAAACGCAGGTTTTCTAAACCTAATCCAGAATTTTTCTGTTGGAGCTGCTCTATTTCACTTTCTTTCGACTCTATCTTTTTAGTAAGCATATTTTTTGATTTTTCACTGTCTACTAGCTGGCCACTTAAAGTTTCCAACTCTGTATTTTTATTCCTAAGTGATCGTTCCAGTGAATTCAAGCTTTCATTAGCGTGTTCGAGCTCGTTGACTACTTCTTTATATTTCGTGCTTTTCTTATGAACTAGCTCTTCAGCCTTTCCTAGTTTAGACTCTAAGTCTTTATATTTCCTTTCTATTAGACTGATCTTGGCTTGAGCACTATTTCGGGACGTTCTCAACTCACACATTTTATTGTCAAGCTTACGTATTGAATCAATATACCTTTTATTTTCGTTTTCACTCTCAATTATAAGCTGCTCAAGCTGCGTGATTTTTGACAGGGCTTTATTATTATCTTCTAAACTTTCATTTAATTTAGCTTCTAACTGCATAGATCTTTGACGCGCACTCGAAGCATTAACCAAAGCACTTTCAAGCTCTTTTTTAAGCTCATTTATTTGTGCTAGTGAATGTTTATCGAGCGAGTAATATATCATGGGAAAGTCAGGATCGTCATATGGTTCATTTCGGGTATGATAACCCATTTCTTCAAGCCAGTTTTTAACTTCTATCAATGTGTCGCCATGTTCAAACACCCTATCTTTAGTAACTGTCAGAGCCAATTTAGAGAATAAAATACTATGTTCCTCTTTCCAAATAGACTCTAACAATTCCAATGCCTGGCCAGGCAAATCAATAACTAACAAATTATTTTCTTCGTTACTTAATTCTAGACCATTCAGAAAATTCGCTAACGAGTCAGTTTTAACAGATAACGTTTCTGTAAGCCTCAATCCAGGAAATAAATTATTAAGAGACTTTGACCTTTTGATACCACTAAACCCATCATAATTGTAGCTATACCAAGTTTTTTCTCCTCCTTTGTTAGACACTACATTCTTATACAAAGTTATATTGTCAGAGTTTTCAAGCAACTTGATAGATTGCCACAGAGAGTTGTATTTTGTAGCGTCCCCCTCAACTAAGTGCCAATGTTTGCTGTTTAGTTGCGCAGTCAATTTTTTTAACTCGTCACCTCTGCCAGCGCCGAGATAAATGACGTTTACGAACTTTAACTTTGCGAATGGATGTTTACCGACCACCTCTTCATTACCTCGCTACTGTTCAATGTCTTTAATCCGAGGTTTTGGCAACCGTCCTTCTGCCTCTCCGAATAAAATATAGTGGATCAAGGGATTAATACCTTCTTTAGCAACATCTGGGTTTTGTTGAAGGTAAAAAACACTGTTGAATTTTGTGCTCGGGTTACGAGCCTCAAAAGCGCCGAAACGCAAATAGTGCTCTGCTGGATTAACACCAGCTTCTTCTACGTCGGGATACTTTTGTAAGTACCATTCACTATCAAAGTAATCTGTTTGATTCAAATGATCAATCTGCTCATTTATCCAAGCATCTTTATCTTTTCGTCGCTGTCCAATCTTGAGGCGTCTTTTTATGCGCGACAATAAGCCCAATCTCACCGTCTTTTTTGTCCCATCGGCTGCTTTGGGAGCGTCTTTGGAAGAACTTAAATCTCCGCTAGGGCTTTTTAACTGTAGCTTGATAAGCCGCTGATTAAGCTTGGCAATCTCTAAATCTTTCTCAGCCAACAGCTTATCTTTAGTCATGAATTTCGCACTCTGTTTACTCTTAAACAGTTCTTGAGCTCGCCTTTTTTCACTATCTTGATACTTTACAAGGTAAGTTTCACACTCGCATTGAAGTTGTTTTAAATGCAATAGAAGAAATTCATTCTCTTCTTCCATTTCTTTCAACTTTGCAGGGTCGATCACCTCTTTACGAGAACTTGTATAAACGGGGGAGTTACATGACTTCTGTTCATCTTTTAGCTGTTGAATATGCTCCAGCAATACTTTATTTTCTTTTTCAAGTTCTTTATTACGATGCTTGTATGTTTCGTGTTCGTATTCCGTTTGTACGGACTTTTTCTCGTCAAACTCATTGAAAGCACTAGTTACTAATTTTTCACTTCTCTTTTCTAATTGTGCCAATTGCTGTTTAAGTGTTCTGTTTTCGATAAATTGCTGTTCAAAGTCCTCCTGTACTTGCTGCAACTGCAATGATAAAAGCTCATTTTCATCTTTACCTTTTTGAAATAAGCTTCTAATAAGTGCTAACTCTCTACTTGCGTCGGATGCGCAATCCACGGCATTATTAAACTTTTCGAGCGCACTTTCTACATCTATTTTTAACTGATATACGTGATCTGACAAATACATTGTGCATGCTTCTAAACGACCAAAAAAGTTGCCTATATTACCGTTCTGAAGCACAAGCTGATGCCCGACCATCAGCATAAATTGATCTGGAGTTACCTTAAACTCAGTCAATTCATCAACTTTCAAACTACTTTTCTTGAACAATTCTCTTGATTGCTCTAGAGCATCTTGTATGCAAAGCAACCGCACTTTGCGCCGATTTTTACGTTGCGCATCGAGTGCCTCATTAAGCCCAACAAGCCATGCATCAAAAAGCTCATTGCTTGCGATCCCTTTTTCCAGCCCGTACGCCACATAAATACTCGGATGACTGTAAAATACGTACACTGGTCCATCACTGATTTTCACTTGTTCATCTATCTGTTTGGCAGTGGCTGGCGTTGCCGAGTCATCAAATACGTGAACGCTCATTATTTTTGTCATCTAAGGTTTACCCATACTCGTTAGATTTTAATTTGCACCAATCATAAAAATGCACGATACAACTAGTCAATTTTACAGAAACTTTCTTTAATCTGCATGTGACTAATCACCTAAAGATTAGTTTTGAAGCACCCCAAGTCTTCTACTTTGGTAGCTACCATCTAAAACACGCTTCCACCAGTCTTTGTTCTCGAGGTACCAAATGACTGTTTTACGTATCCCTGAGTCAAAGGTCTCGCGTGGGCGCCATCCTAGCTCACGTTCTATCTTCCCTGCATCGATTGCGTAACGAACATCATGTCCTGGGCGGTCCGTTACAAACGTAATTAAATCACGATAGTGTTCAACGCCTTCCGGCGTCTGAGGCAAAAGCTCCTGCAACAGGTCGCAAATAGTTTCGACCACTATTAGGTTGGCTTTTTCGTTATGACCACCAATATTATACGTTTCACCCGCTGCACCTTGCTGTGCCGCACATATCAGTGCGCGTGCGTGGTCCTCAACGAAGAGCCAGTCGCGTATTTGCTGCCCATCACCATACACGGGTAGTAGCTTGCCTTCTAGCGCGTTTAAAATCATTAACGGAATCAGTTTTTCCGGAAAATGATAGGGGCCGTAGTTATTTGAGCAGTTAGTCACTAGTGTAGGCAACCCAAAGGTACGATACCACGCCCGTACCAAATGATCTGAGCTCGCTTTGCTCGCCGAATAAGGTGAGCTTGGCTGGTAGCGCGTGGTCTCTGTAAACAGGTCCTCAGTACCCTCTAAATCGCCATACACTTCATCGGTCGAGATATGATGGAATTTAAAGTCCGACGCCTTCTCTGGCGCAACCGACTTGAGCTCACTCCAATAGGCTCGACAACACTCAAGCAGTGTATAGGTCCCCATAATATTTGTATTGATAAACTCTGCGGGACCATCAATCGAGCGATCGACATGGCTCTCGGCAGCCAGGTGCATAACATAATCGGGATGGTATTTATTTAGTACGCGCGCTATTTCAGCCGCGTCGCAAATATCGACTTGCTCAAAATGGTAGCGTTTGTTCTCAGAAACCTCTGTCAGTGACTCTAAGTTACCTGCGTAAGTGAGCTTATCGACATTCACTACCCTGTGGTTCGTCTGCGAAATTAACTCCCGTATAACCGCTGAGCCAATAAACCCTGCGCCGCCTGTGACTAAAAATATTTTCTCTTCCATTTGGCTCACTCACCTAAAGCTCAAGTACTTCGAGCATGCGCTCATTGACTTCAATGACATTAAATTTCTTTTCGGCCAACTGCCGACTCGCTCGTCCCATACTGACGATCAAATCGGGATTACCAATTAATTTTTCCATCGCTTCTACTAAGCTATGCGTGTCGTGTGGCTTTACCAAATAACCATTGACTTCATGATCGACGGTTTCTCTACACCCCGGCGCGTCGGTAGTAATAATTGGTCGACCGATTGCTAAGGCTTCTTGGCTACTACGTGGCAATCCCTCTCGATAATAGCTAGGTAACACAAATACACTACTTTTGTGTAGATAATCGGTTACATTATCCACGTGACCAAAGTAGTTCACAACACGCTTTTTGATATAAACGTTCAACTCATGTTGGCTGATTCCATGCAACGCATCGGGTAAACCCATCACCCAAAACTCCGCGCTTGGATGGCGTTGCTTTACCTGCTCAGCCGCCTCAAGGTAATAGCGAATACCCTTTTCATTCAACAGCCGTCCACTAAAGATGAACCGTACGGGCGATACCGGTGGTTCTGACGCGGAGAACTTGTCCAAACACACGCCTATGCCACCGAGTAACGTTGTTTTAGGTTGCTTAGCCCCACAAATATGCGCAATCTCTCGTTCGTCATCGTGGTTGAGCAGAACCAACATGGTCGCCTTAGGCAATATCCATTTAAACAATCGTTTCTGAAACCATTTTGCGAGTATCAGTCGGCGGCTTTTCTTACCCTCGGTTTCGGTAAACGGTCTGCCGAGTCCCTCGAGTTTTGCAACCCGGTGAGGTACTTTAGCGAGCCATGCGGCATAAGTCCCGTAGAGCGCCGGTTTAGCAAAGTAGCAATAGCTCACTGTAATTTCGAGACGTTTAAATGCGCGGTACAACGCCCACACCACTTTTAATTCGTGCAGTGGATTCAACGTGTAGCCGTCTAGTTGATAACGCACCGGGATAAAACCTAAGCCACGCACGTAGGCTTCTGACTCTTCGGTATAGTCTATCGCAAATGCGTATACACGGTGACCGCGCGCCACCATTTGCTTCATCAGCTCCCCACGGAAGCCCAGCATCACATGTACTTCTTTGCCCACGACAGCGATACGTTGCATGTTACTTCCTCCCGCTTATGCGGGTCTGTATTTTGCGTAATAACAACTTTAATTTTGCGCTAAGACGCGTTGGCTGAGTTCGACGCTCTGCAAGTAATTGAACCGTTTGTTCGGGGGTTACTCTTGATCCCGACTCTGGATCCACGTAACGCGCATATAAAACCAGTGTGCAGTAGATAAGCGTAGACAAATCCACTCGCTTTGTACGTCGTTCATTAGGACTCTTATCAGACGTTAAACCCCAGCCGCTATAAAAGGGCTGTCCATAGCAGGTCACGCGTTTGCCTCGCAGCAGTCCCTCAAACCCACACAACGACGTCATGGTGTGCACTTCATCTACACATTCCAGTACTGTTGATATGTTGATATCCGTGATATACGCATCGCAGTAATCCAGCGCATCATTCGCGATGTTCTGACTCTTTCTCAAGCCTGCGACAACGTCAGGATGCGGTTTATAGATAATATACGCATCAGGGTTGGTTGCTTTAACCTGCTTGAGCAACTCCAAATTGGTTTTTATATTGGGTGAGCCCTTTTTGATACTCGCATCAGTCTCGACTTGACCTGGCACTAAAATCGCTTTTTTATTCTTGGGTAACTCAATGGCTTTGTTGCTGCCCGTATTGTATTTACTGATATTGTTTTCGATCAGCAACTGTCTTAAAGCTTTGGCGCGCTCGCGCTCAGTTTCGTTAAGTTCAGTCGTATTCAATAATGATTCGAGATCGGATGGGCGTGTCGCATCAAAATAGATGCCTCGGGTATCACAGACCCAAGAGCACGGTCGCTCCAATGCTGCACCTAAACCTATAGAGCGAATAAACCCGTCTTCGACGTGGACCACGTTAACGTCTTTATTAAACCGCGCTGAGTCGTAATCGATACCCCAAATATACGCGGTCTCGCCGCCTGGCACTTGTTCTGGCTGGTCAACAAAAACAGGCTCCAGTTCGTTAAAAAACTGAAGCCACGATTTGCGCCAATACGGGCGGGTGCCAACAATATAAACCATAGGATTAGTGCTTGTGATCGCGCACGATGGCTCTACCTAAGTGAACAATAGCCGCGATGAACAAGGTAAATACCAGCAACACCACAAAATTATAGAGTCTATCGGGTTTGGTTGAATATTCAGGTAACAACGGGAACTCCAGTATAGATACTTGCTTTAACTTACGGGCTGCCTCAATACGCGTACTTTCAAGCGCCACCATGGCATTCGAATACAGTTCTAAGGCGAACTCAGCGCGTAACTGTAACGTTTGAAACTCTGCTGAGGTTCTGTTGAGTGCGTCACCACTTTCACGGGTTAACTTGGCTTGCTCCTCAGTTATTTGCTCGTCGAGTGAACGAATTTCACGAGTTATTTCCATCACTTGTGGTGACGTGCGACTTTGGTAGTCAAGCAGTGCCGTTTTACGTGCGGCGAGGGCTGCACGCTGTGCTTGTAGTTGCGATACCGTAGCAAAAATAGCTTGTACGGTTTGCGAGGGTGACACGAGGCCGTTCTCATTTTGAAACTGCAGTAAATTATCACGCGCCTCAAACAGGCGCTCTTCCAAGTTGGCGACTTGCTTTTCGATAAACTTTACTTGCTCTTCGGCGAGTCGTTGACCCATGCTGTTCATGTGACGCTCGCCCTCTTTTAGCAGGGTTTGAACAATAGCCTGCGCCATTTCTGGATCAAACGCTTCCACCTGAATCTGTAGGACCCCTGCGTACTCGTCAAACTCTATTGACATATGCTCAAGCATATATTGATGAAACACTTCGATGGGTGCACCTTTCTCTGAAAGCGCTGACCATGAGTCGATAAAGTCTTGCGAATAGTGGCTTCTTAGGTCGAGGTCTTTTTGTAGCGTTTTTAACATGGTCACCGACAACAAATGCTGACGAAGTAGAAGCAGATCGCCGGAGCCCTGCGTACCGGATAGCAGCGAGCTGATGTTCATTGAGGACATACTAACTTCGGGGCTCTCGAGCACGATTTGTGCACGTGATACATATCGGTCCGTTGCCATGACCCCCCAATAAATTGCGCCAACAATGACAATGACTGCTGCAATAGCCCAATGCGGTTGGTTTTTAAAAAAGTCTTTCATTTAGTTTGCTTCGCTTTTTTCTTGTTCGGTTTATGCCCTACGCTATCGTAATAAGCGTCGATAGCATCTTTGAGGTCATCAAACCAAATGGCTTTACCATCGTGTAGCCAAATACCTGACTGACACAAATCCTCTAGAATTTTTGTTGAGTGAGACACCATAATCAGACTTGATTGCCCGACTCGCTCTTTAAACGCCTTTTTAGCTTTTTGCTTAAAGGTCACATCACCCACGGCTGTCGCTTCATCGGATAGGTAAATATCGAAATTAAACGCTAAAGACAACCCAAACGCTAAACGCGAGCGCATACCGCTCGAATAGGTCCTTATGGGCTGGTCAAATGCCGGTCCGATTTCGGCAAACTCTTGCACTTCATCAATAATGCGATCAATGTCGGCATTACCACCGTGAATGCGGGCGACAAACTTTACGTTTTGACGTCCTGTCATGGAACCCTGAAAGCCGCCCCCTAAGCCGATTGGCCAAGAAACGCGACAGCGCTCGATAATCTCACCTTTGTCGGGCGAATCCATACCGCCTATAAGCCGTAACAGCGTAGACTTACCCGCGCCATTTTTACCCACTAAGCCGACGGATACGCCGCGCGGTATTTTAAAATCTACGCCTTTGAGCACCCAGCCGCCGCCAAACGGGCCGTGGTAGCGCTTCCAGACATCTTTTGCCTCGATCATGGCGGGTTCACTTTGTTTATTTATCACTGCGCCACCATTCTTACCTTAAATTTTACGTGCAGTGCTAGACCAAATAACACTGTACAGATCGCCCACTGATAGACGTACCAGAGACTGACGCCTCGGACAGGGTGATAGGTGCTGAAAAATTCTGCTCGAATAAGCTCGACCGCATGTAGTAATGGGTTGTAAAGCAAATACTCCTGAATACCGTGTGGCATAAATTGAATCGGTAAAATAACCCCCGACAAAAAATAAAGTGGAAACGCAATCAGATTAACTATTTTGGACGACTCTGGGAAAAAGCTGACTAATACGGAAGTGATTAACCCCATACCCAACCCAATAAAGCTCATTGCCAGTAATACTTCCAAAGCTTCGAGGGGCGCATCGGGAATCATATCGTAGCCTAGCCCGGTGAATAGAAACACCATAATCATCAGCACAAAAGATTGTAATTTCGCCTCCATCGCGCAGCGCACCAATACAGTATCAGCAGGGTGTACTTGGCGGTAGGCAAACAACGCCTTATTTGCTTGAATCGCGTTCATACCTTGCATCCACAGAGTGCGGAACATGATATAAGTAGAGATACCTATTACCAACCACGGAATAAACTCAGCCCCGGGTATCAAACGCCCGCTACCGATAAAGTCACGGACTCCAACCAAAATAACCACATGTAAAACAGGTTGCAGGAACAGCCACACCGGCGCAAATCGGTCCGTTGTCATGCGCGAGACAAACTCACGCATAAACAACGCTGACCAAACGTGCCATGCTACTAAATAGGGGCTGCGCACCGAGCTTGCTGGATTCTGGTCTTTCATCTAGAGATCCAACGCCACCTTGGTTGCTACAGCAATCTGGTAAATGATTTGTGTAATCGACTGCGCGACTTGTAAGTTCTTCGAGCTGACTGCAGGCAGCACCAGCACCTCATCCCCCGGTCGCAAATCGGTGTTATTTGATTCAATCACTTCACCGTTTTGGCGGACGATCAATATGCGATCTTCGTTCGCACGCTGAGTAAATCCACCCGCTCCATTGATGTACTCCTCAACCGACTTGCCATCAACATACACGGCTGATTGCGGCACGTAGACTTCGCCACTCACGAGTACTGAGTCGGTTTTAGCAGGTAACGTCACAACGTCGCCGTGTTGTAAGCGAATATCCACGAGTTGGTTGTCGTTACTAACAACCAAGCGTCCGCTGGGTTTCACGTTACGCGCTTTTTGCACAAACTGGCTGATAAGCTCCGCTTCTTGTGCGCGCACTGCCGCTTCCTCGGCGGTGGATGATGGCGCCCCTAAGTAGGTTTGCTCTAAGCGATCTAAGCTTTCCTCTAGCGCTTTCTTTTGACGTTCTGCGACGCTTTGGCGACGAATCGAGATATTTTTGTAGTCGGTTTCTTGTGGGTCAACGGCGACTGTATTCAAAAATTCCATCAGTCGCGCGTTTTTAGGTAGCACAAAATACGACTGACCTAAGTATTTACCCTCGACTTGCACCACGATTTGGTCGGCGCGCTTATCGGCGAAGAATGCAACCTCATCACCATCGGCTAGTGACTCATCGGCGAACTGATCAATGGTGACGTAGTCTGCTACGGGGTTACCCATGCGTGTGCCCACCACGAGTGCATGCGATACGCCTGGGTTTAAGCGGGCTAGTGACTCTATTTTACTGCCTTTAACGCCTTCGGATTTTAACTCGTAATGGTAAGCACGCCCAACATCACCATAAACAGTGACTTGCGGACCGCGCGATTTGACTAACAGGGTGTCACCTTCTTGCAGTTGTGGCTGGTTAAGCTCACCGTCAATGAGGAAATCGTACAGGTCGAAGGTTTTGATCACTTCGCCATTGCGGATTAAATCGATGTTACGAAACGACCCCAGTTTGTTATCGATACCTGACGCTTGGTCTAAAAAGTAAAGAATTGAATCACTGGGTACACCTGCATATTTGCCGGGACGTTCGACAAAACCCGAGACCATCAC
This sequence comes from Idiomarina sp. UBA3162, assembly GCF_002364475.1. Classification (NCBI taxonomy): domain Bacteria; kingdom Pseudomonadati; phylum Pseudomonadota; class Gammaproteobacteria; order Alteromonadales; family Idiomarinaceae; genus Idiomarina; species Idiomarina sp. UBA3162. The sequence continues at coordinate 63,430 of NZ_DEYI01000004.1, read as the reverse complement.
ACCAACAGGTTGAACACCTTGTACATTAGTATAGACGTTCACATTCTTGGGGTAGGTCGTTTTAATCGCAGATGTTATCACTGAATTAAGCTGAGCGACCGTGACACCCTGAACTTGTACGGGCCCGACTGATGGAATAAAAACAAAGCCTTGCGCATCGACAGAAAGTACCGAGTCGACCTCCGTCGCTCCCCATACACGCAAGGTAATTTGATCACCGGGCAAAATGCGGTACTGTGGATTAAGGCCATCTGAGCGTTTTACACGAAAGCCCCCATCAAACACTTCAGCACCGAACGGACGAATTTGGTTGCGTTCTTCGGGCGACAGCATTTCTTCCATCACCGGACCGTAAGTGCCTGTGCTCCAACTACTACGCACTTGCTGTTCGGCAAATTGGGTCGAAAGCGGTGAACGCGGATCGACATCACCAAACACTTGGCTCTGCGACATACTATTTGCTGGAGCTTGAGTAGAATCTGAGCCGCTCGCTCCCATTCTTTGTTCAAGCTGTTCTCTTTGTTCTGGAGAGAGATCTGAAATGCTCTGAGCCGAAGCGGTTACGCTCACTAACGACAAAAGCAGCGCTGCGATGCCTTGTTTTGTTCCTTTCATTTGCTGCCCCTGTTAACCATACTATCTATCGTATTCATTATTCACTCGTTAAACTTTTTGTAGTTTACCACTCGCACCGTGCTTTAGAAACTAGTTAAAGCGCTGCTAAAACTGCTCAAAAGCACGACTCAAACCCCATTCAGTGCGGTAGTCACACAACACCACCGTATTGGTTTGCGTCTCGGCCTCGAGGCACTCGCGTCCGCTCGCTGCGAAATATCGTTTAACGATAGTTACGTTATAGTTGCGTTGGCTGCGCGTAGTTAAACTGAGTGACTGTCCTGGCACGGCGCTAGCGATGGCATCATAGTTAGGTGATAAAATATAATCGACACTTTGGTGCGTGCCCTGCCAGTCACTGTTATTATCTTTTTCGGGTTGGCTTGCACAGCCGCTCATACCAAAAACGAGCACCCCTATTAGCGCTAACTTATTCATGTGCTACCTTATTTGTCCTTACCACTCATTATAAAATCGGCTACGCGCATCGGTAATACCATATAAATGCGCTGCGCGTTGCAACATTTGTCCACCATCACGGGTGAGCGGCGTCCATCCAATGGCGCCGCGACCGGTGCTGTGGTTAATTTGTAATAGATCAAACGGGATACTGATAAAGAAGCCTTTATTGAAGCTCCCCTCACCAAACTCTTCCGCTGATACGTTTGTCTTCGCCGCAAAAGCGCCGACGATAATACCTGAATCAAATTTCTTCTCAAATTTGACGTTTACACCCCAGTCTTTTGCAAGGAAACGCCCTGCCGACACGGTCAACAGTGTGTTGTCAAAGAAATAATCCGTGCGCAGATAACCCGTTAAATGCCCGGTTAGCACGTCGTAATCTCTAAATCCGAGGTGATTTTCGAAGCTACGTTGGCGCGCATAATTGATATCGACACCCACCGCCCACGGTTTATCGAGCGGGCGATAGAGCCATTCGGTCCCGATACCGCCAAACATGCGCTCAAGATACCCACCGTAAAAGGAGCTGTAAAGATTGTCTTGCCACTCTTTGACATAGGTACCCTGTGCACGTGTGAGTACAATGTCCGATTGCGTTGAATATTCACGCACATAGGTTCGCACGCGCGGCAACGGTGCTTCGCCGTCCTCAACGAGATAATTAAATTTATCGTAATTATCGACGATGGTGCCACTGATTACACCATTGACTAAGAAGTTCTCGGTCGGCACCCAATTAAAATAACCGTCCATGCGCAGCTTGTACATATAGAACGCTTCGGGCCCACCAAACGACTGCTCTAAGAAAGGACGGAAACCAATATCGGGTAGTCCCAGTTCACTGGTGCGCTCAAACAACAGTTGGTCGTCATCATCTTGATTAACGTTAACCAGTTTGTAGCTATCTTTGTAGCGCGTGGTAAAGTCGGCGCGGTAAAATGCCCGTTTAAAGGTGGGCGCATCGACATTCACCTGTGCGATAGGCATGCCGAGCACATCATCGACAAATTGATACTGGGTGACCGAAGCCGGTAAATAATTAGCCAGCACCGCTGCGGCTCTATCCAAACTCATCGTTTCATAGCGATAGCGACTTTGGTTACCCACCAACGTGACTTTTTTGCCGTTGTCGCTGAGGTAAAAGCGCTTGAGATAAAAGCCACTGGCTTTACGCAACTTGCTGCGCAACTCATCGGTGTCCAGCTGATCCATTGAGGTGAGTTGCGGCTCGGTGGGTGCCGGTACCGGATCGGTACGCTTGTATTGCGTCATATCGTCAAAGTTCGTACGGAAGCTAAACCCGAACATCCAGGTATTGCCCCGTTCGTAACTCAGTTTGAGGTTGACGTTATCGTTCATCCGATAGTGCAGGCCATAATTCCAGTGGGAGTCCTGAATGATTGGCGTGCGCGAAGACTCACGCGAGAAGTCGTTGGCATCGTATTCAACTTTGACAATAAGCGGATCCCAGGGCGTTTGGTACGCAATCCCACCAAATACGCCTGCGTTACCGGTAAACCAGTCGCCAATTTCGAACTCACCGCCTTGCCCGCTGAGCTCGTTGGCGCGATCACAAAAACGATCCGCAATGTCGCACAACGGGTTGTCGATATTGCCTGAGCGACCTAAGTAACCCCAACCGATACCTAACGTCACATCGACAGGGCCAAAGCGCTTACTTGCCGCAATGTACTCGGATGCAAATTGTCCAGTTCCGGCGATATCACGTAAGCCTAAACTGGTTTCGGGCAGCCAACGGCTTTCTTCTAACAATCTAAACTTTACATCAAGCCCACGGTCTTTATAGGTTTGGTCGCCACTAAAACCTTCTGAGTCACTGTATAGGCGCGTTCGCACATCGGTGTAGCGAATGGTTGACTCCAGCCACGGGAACAACTGGAGACTCAACGCCATGCGACGGTATTCGTCGTTGTCGTAGTAAAGTACCGAGAACTCACCATCGCGGTTCATACGCCCGGTCGGGGTTTGCATTAAACCCGCACCACCGATATCGGATTGCGTAGGCTGATAGATACGATCGGCACTGATATCTTGCGCAGACACGTTGGATAAATAACCTAACGCAGCCATGGTCAGTGTATAAACACTCAACTTTTTCATGACTGACCTCCGTTAGGCAGAATAAATTTTGCCAATAACATGAGTTCGAGATCCAACTGCTCGGTTTCGTCGGTAAGCCAATACTCTGAAAGTAAGCGCACGCTGTGAATTAGGTTGCCCTTAATGGCGCAGCGCTGAGCTTGGTCAGCGTTGACAGTTTGCATCGGGCTGCGTTCATCGTGTGGGTAACACGCAGCGGGCAAACGCTGGTTGTAATAAGCAACGGGCTGCTTTGCTACGGTGCCATTAGGTAGCACATTCCATAAGAAATCATTATCGACACCCGCTAAATCCTCAGGTAGACCGAATGTCAGCGCTTTATGAGGAAAGCTGTAGAGATGCCAGTTAAACACGCGGCCATCGGCACGTGTTAACAGTGGGTTCTGCTGCAGAATAAGACGCGTTTGGTCCGGTGTTAAATTAAAGCTGTAGGTGGCTTGCAGTGGCCAACGGCTCACCTGCGCTGCCAGACGCTTAATGCTATCGGCAACCTGTTGTTCATCTTGGCGACTCCAGTGACGCGCCAGCTGATCGAGCTGTTCAACCATGCGCTCGCGGTGACGCTCCAGCCTGGCTTGTAAAAAGTCGCTGGATAGGCGGCTCGCTGACCAGTTAATTTGGGCGAGTTCGTCAGCATTGATATCGCTTAAAATACGCTCATAGACTTGCGAAATACGCTCGGGTTGGCTCAGTTCATAGCTTTTTTGCCAACTGACATCGCCCGGCTGTTCTGGATTCTGATGCAAGTAAACGTTTACTTTAACCTGCGCTGCAGCAATCTGACTAACACTCATAAATACAACAAAAAGCAATCCAACGAATACGCGCATTAGTTTGCCCCTCTGTTCGAATTGCCCGGCTTTTGTAGATCTTTTTTGTAGGGTTTGAGCTCTTCGGTCACCACGCGTGGTAATGCGTCGGTCAGTTGTTGCGACGACTTCACCACCCGTCCGGTTTCGGTGGATAACCAATAATCGTTGGTCCACGTGGTACCGTTATCTTGGGCTATTTGTTCGCGCCAATGCACCGTATTAACTGAACGATTAATGGGGAGCTCTAGCGTTTCTGAGCCGATACGTGAAAATTGCGAGGTAATCGCGTGAATAGATGCCTCTTGTGCAACGCCTGACTGCACTTGAGCTTGCCATGTGAGTGAGCACTGACTATTTAGTTGCGTGAGACATTTAAGCGGATCATTGCGAAGATTACTGACCCATGCCAGTTCATTTAAATTACCCGAGACGCCCTGCGTTTGTACCACGCGACCATGACGCGTGACGACCACTTCTTGATCGCCTGACAACCATTTGTATTGGTCGTTATCATCAAAGCCAAGCCCTAACGCAATACGCCGCTGTTGATTAAAGCGTGCATACATCATGGGGTAATTAATTTCGTCCAATCGCTCTTGCGTGACCGTCACATCTTGATTGCCTGACCAAGCAAACGCCAGTGTCTCTTTCATCGACTCAACGCGGTTCATACATCCTGACAGCAGGACGGCTGCTGCAAGACTGGGCAGAAATAAACGGCTGTGGTGCATTGTTTTTGTTGTCATTCGACGCCGAGGAATTATCTATGGGTAAACAACTATAAACGAAAAAGCCGCCCATGTTGAGGGCGGCTTTGTAAACACTTAGTTAAGTGTTAACCAATTACTGGCCAGTACCTGTTGTAGTACCGGTGCCTGTACCAGTGCCTGTACCAGTCGCGGTTTCAGTACCCGTGCCTGGAGGATTGGTTGTACCTGGATCTTCATCATCGCCACCGTCAGCAGCGACAGCTACTGCGATACCCGCTGCAACAGCGCCCACACCGATAGTGGTTGCGCTAACGCCGCCAATACCAGAAGCTTCAGAGCCAGTTGGTTCCGCGTCTTGCGCAGAAGCCAAGCCTGGCGCCGCTGCTAAAGCAGCTGCAGCAAACAAAGCTGAAAGTTTTTTCATAATTACACCTCTGTGTACACGTTCTACAAAATTCAATCGATTGGCCAATCAATCTTGCGTTGTTAAAAAACGCATTCATGATTGCTTAATACGTTATCAGGTTTCTTTTAGTTTGCAAATTATTTTACTGTTTTAACACGATTTTTTCACAACATTGATCATAAGCCTGAGTTAGGCGACACTAACATAATCTAAACGTTTAGAGTTGATTATATGAAAATACTATCTTTGACATCCGCTATTGTGGCGTCACTGGCTTTGAACAGTGCTCTGGCGCAAACCGTTGAACCTCAGCCTACGCTGCATAACCAATTACAAACACAGCAGTTTTCGCTGGGTCAATCGGTTGCGCTACCCTTTGATAGTGGCTCGGATAACATATCGGCTGAATATGTTATTGCTGAAGGCAGTCAACCAACGCAAGGGTTTTACGTACTGGACAAGCCACTTAGTAATGGCAAGGTACAGCGCTTTGCAGGCAGTATTTACCATACGCCTGAACATACTATTTATACTTTGCAAAATGCCGAGGGCAACTGGGTAAAGGTTTATCAGACCGGCAATCGCACCAAGACTGTGTTAGTCAATAATAAATACCCTGAGCCGCTGCGCATGCCGGCGACTGCAAAGTCAGTCGATATGACGCAAGCGATTCAGTGGCGCGGTGAACCATCAACACCACGAATGCAGGCCGATGCGATAACTACTGATACGGCTTCCGATTCTAGTATTGATACTTTGATTTTGTTTGACCCTCGTTTACCCGCCTATATGGCTGAGAACGATGCCGTATTTGACGAAGATATTGAGTATGCCGATGCCGTCACCAACTTTGTTTACGAGCAGTCAGAATTATCACTCGCCCATCGTATTGTCGGCGCTCATCCTATCATGTTGCCAAGCACTGAAAATGATTTTGTGGGTGCGCCTTCGACCGATATCTTAGATGAATTAGTTAATAGTGGTATGGCGAGTCGCTTGCGTGATCAATATAACGCTGACGTCATTCACTATATTGGCGTGAGCGATGATGTGTGTGGACAAGCCTATGTTGCCTCGGATATCGCTGCTGATAATACCTTTTTTGGCATTTCGCCGGACTTCCACGTCGCGTTTACCACCTACCAATGTTTGGGGACCGGGACTTTCCCTCACGAGTTAGGCCACAACATTGGTTTGCTGCACGACCGCTACACGTTGGACAATAATGAGCAAGGCTCTGGCTCACAAATCGATAACCATATCCCTTACGGCTATGTTGACCCTGATGGTGAGTTTTACACCATTATGGCGTATGGCTCGAGCTGTCGCGAAGTAGCACCTAACGGCACCTGTAGTCGCGAGGCGCTTTATTCCAGCCCCGACTTAGATATCAACGGCACACCTGCGGGTAAGTCCGAAGCGGAAGTTGATGCGGCTAATGCGGCTAAAGCGACGACCTTAACCACGCCGTGGACGCGCCGTTTCCAACGTTGGAATGATTATTTAAATGTCGGTGTTGCACTGGACGGCGGTAGCGTTCAATTGCAACTACCGGATGACTCTGTCAGTGAGTATCTTGTTGTTAACCGTAATTGTCATAGTAACCGTTATTTCACTCAGCAACAGATCGAGAACGGCGAGACCATTACCGGCTCGACACTCACGGGCACTATTGAACCGGGCAACTTGGGTATTTGTGTATTAGTCCCTTCTGACGATAACGGTTACCAGCTCATTGGTGAGTTTTCTGCTTCTGTCTCATCAAGCGGTGGCAATGACGCCTTTATCTTTACCGATAGCAACGTGTTAACCGCCGATGTGGGTGATGCACAATCGTTCACGGTATTGCTCAGCGACGATAGTATTCTTAACTCAAACATTGAGCTCGCGACGTACTTTGATGAGTCAATGGGTCGCCCGAGTATCAATGAAGGCATTGCCCAGGCGAGTGAATGGTTTGATGTGTCAGTATCGGGCAGCGGTGCTGAACGTACGCTGACTATTACACCGAAGCGTTCTCAGGCGGCGATTGCGGCTGAGTTGGCGGATACCGACCAACGCAACGTGTTTCAGCTTCCGCTGCGTGTAGTGAACACTAACTTCTCTGAATTCAGCGTATCGAGCATGATTTGGTGGGAAGGTCCAGCGAATAGTCAGACGCCTGTCACCGGCTACCTTACGCAGGGATATGAAATTATATCGGACGAGTCGGTTAGCCTATCTGCTGAGTTAGTCAATGTTCCTGCAGATGTCACGCCGGCCTATTCTATCGGTGGTGATGTCAGTATTGATAACCTAGTGGTGACTCAAACCAACCGCACCACGACACCGCAAGGTGACGTCATTACCCTCAGTGTTGAAGGCGATGCAACAAGCATCACCGATACCGGTACAGTGACTATTGTTGCTGACTTAGGCGTTCAAGGTGCACCGAATGTGACGATTCCGATTCGTGCGTATAGTAACAACCAGCCTGCGATTTTAAGCTTTACCGCAAGTAGCGACACCATTCTTGAGGATGAGCCGTTTACTTTGACCGTCACGCTGAATGAGCCGAGCGATACCTCGTTCTACGATACGCTGACCGTAGAGCAGCGTTTACCAGGCCGCGATAATGTGGTGTTCGAGCCGACTCGTAGCGATGGCAACGTGTTTGAGTTTGATATTCCGGGGCAAGCCTCGGGCGCTTATGACTTTGTTGCCAGTGTTAACGATGGCAACGGTAATTCGGTCATGGATACCATCAGTATCTCGGTTGAAGCGATCGAGCCGATTGTCGTTGATGCGATGAGTTTCTCGCCTTCGAGCGTGCGCGCAGGAGGTGCAACGACAGCTACGATTACGACCTCGGGTAACTTGGATTTAGCTACCACTGATTGGTCAGTGGATGATAGCTCCGTCACTATTAGTAACGAGGACCTCACCTCTGCACGCTTAAGCTTTAGTGAGCAAGGCACTTATACCGTGTCGGTCACCGTCACTGATACCGCCGGTAACACGGATACCTTTGAGGAGACTATCGATGTTGCTGCGGCACCAACGACCACAACGGGTGGTAGTTCAGGTGGCGGCAGCAGTGGTGGTAGTACCGGTTGGTTGATGCTGCTATTGCTGGCAGGCTTAGGTGGAATCAAACAAGGTTGGATAAAAAAGCGGGGCCGTTAAGCCCCGCAAACCACCTTGCTCGGAGTGGAAACCTTAGAATTTGTAGGTAATACCTACGCGAAATTCGTTGTCGATATCGTCGAAGTTGCCACGGAAACCGATATCGGCAGCGAAACGCTGATCGAAGTTATAACGTACTTTGGCGCCCACTGACGCATAACCGTCTAGTGCTGAGTCGTAGGTCGCATCAAACATGGCTGTTGCTTGCGTGCTCAAACCAATTTCAGTACCGATGCCGACGTAGCCGCCCGTGTCGTCGGTGTTACCAAAATCGTAATGGCTCATGCCGCCTTTCAAGAACAACGGGCTGTTGCTCAGCAAATACTGGCCGCCTAAACGCGTACCAAAATCACCAATATCAAACGCCTCACCTTCAATCACCCAATGTGAATCGATTTGACGTGATGCTTTAATGTAAAAGTCTGAATCACCAAAATCGTTGTAACCACCGCTGACATAGTTACGATCTTCTGCGTGTGCAGTGAGCGCAACCGATGCGGCTAGGATACCTGTGAGTGCTATAATACGTTTCATCATACTGCCTCCTGTTGAGTCTTAATTCTATTATGCGGTTCCTCAGATATTTGGCTAGACTCGCAGGCGTAAAGGTTTTGAAAAGGCAAAAAAAAGAGCAAGCTCAATGGCTTGCTCTTTTTTCTCAACGTACACGTTAGAAGCGTGTACGTGCATTACGGAACATGCGCATCCATGGGCTATCCTCGCCCCACTCATCGGGATGCCAGCTGTTCGCAACAGTGCGGAATACACGCTCTGGGTGTGGCATCATCGCCGTCACACGGCCATCGCGGCTGCTGACAGCGGTAATGCCATTCGGCGAGCCGTTCGGGTTGGCAGGATATTGCTCTGCCACGTCGCCCCAGTTGTCGATATAGCGCAGTGCTACCTGACCGGCTTGCTCAAGTTGTGCTTGCTGGTCGACTGCGGCAAATTCAGCACGCCCTTCACCGTGAGAGACGGCAATCGGCATTTTCGAACCTTGCATCCCGTCAAAGAACGCCGAATTGGTCGTTTGTACTTCGACCAAACTAAAGCGCGCTTCAAAACGTTCGCTGCGGTTGGTGACAAAACGCGGCCAATGTTCAGTACCCGGAATCAGACTTTTCAGTGTTGAAAGCATCTGACAACCATTACACACGCCTAAAGCTAGCGTATTGTCGCGGTTAAAGAACGCTTCGAACTGATCACGTGCGCGTTGATTAAATAGGATGGATTTAGCCCAACCTTCACCGGCACCCAGCACGTCGCCATAGGAGAATCCACCACAGGCGGCCAGTGCCTGCATCTCATCTAAGGTGACACGGCCTGTTAAAATATCGCTCATGTGCACGTCTACAGCTTCAAAACCAGCACGGTCAAAAGCCGCGGCCATTTCATAATGCGAGTTCACACCCTGCTCACGTAAGATAGCCACTTTCGGGGCGCTGCCTTTAGCAATGTAGGGGGCTGCGATATCTTCATGCACATCAAAGCTTAAATCGGCTTGCAAGCCTGGATCGTCGACCCGTTGTTTAAGCTGGAACTCCTCATCAGCACAGACTGGGTTATCACGTAACCGCTGCATTTGATGCGTGGTTTCAGCCCACAACGTACGGTAATGCGTGCGCGATGAGTCAATAACGGTGTCACCGTTAAAAGTCAGTTTAATCTCATCTCGCTCGGTGGGCTGACCGATGACATGGATAGCATTCTCGAGCCCTGCTTTTTGGAATGCTGAGAGCACGTTTTTACGCTGATCGTCCGTCACTTGTATGACCGCGCCGAGCTCCTCACTGAACAGTGCCGCTAACGCGTTATCACCTAAGTCGCTCAAATCTGCATGGACACCACAGTGGCCGGCAAACGCCATCTCAGCCAAGGTCGTCATTAAACCGCCGTCAGAGCGGTCGTGATACGCAAGAATACGTCCTTCGGCTATCAGCTGTTGCAGTGTTTCGAAAAATGCTTTGAACTGCGCTGCGTCGTCTAAGTCAGGTGTTTGCTCACCCAGTTGCTTATACACTTGTGCCAGCGCAGAACCGCCTAACCGATTCTTACCTTGACCTAAATCGATAGCAATCAGGTGGGTATCACCTTTATCTAGACGCAGTTGCGGCGTCACGGTGTTACGTACGTCGTTAACTCGAGCAAAGGCGGTAATCACCAGTGACAGTGGTGCGGTTACGGCTTTGTCTTCGCCCTCATCTTGCCACTGGGTTTTCATCGACATGGAGTCTTTTCCTACCGGAATGGTAATTTCCAATGCAGGACAAAGTTCTTCACCGATGGCTTTTACCGCCTCGTATAAACCAGCGTCCTCACCGGGGTGACCGGCGGCGGCCATCCAGTTCGCGGACAATTTAACGCGTTTTAGTTCACCAACGTCGGCGGCTGCAAGGTTAGTTAATGCCTCAGCGACCGCCATGCGCGCAGAAGCGCCGTAGTTTAGCAAGGCTAATGGCGTGCGTTCGCCCATCGCCATGGCTTCACCATGATAGGTATCGTATGAGGCCGCGGTTACCGCTACATCGGCGACCGGCACCTGCCACGGACCGACCATTTGATCGCGTGCGACCAAGCCGGTGACCGAGCGATCACCAATAGTAATTAAGAACGTCTTCTCGGCGATGCTTGGTAAGCGCATCAAGCGTTCTGCAGCTTCGTTAGCATCGATGCTGTTGAGTTTAAGCGCTTCGCCAGCCGCTTGCTGACGTTTGACGTCACGGTGCATTTTCGGTGGTTTACCGAGTAGCACGTCGAGTGGTAGATCAATCGGCTGGTTATTGAATTTGGCGTCATTTAACAAGATGGTGAGTTCTTCGGTCGCTTCACCAATCACGGCGTACTCGGCACGCTCGCGCTCACAGATTTGCTCGAAACGCGCCATGTTTTCTGGCGCGATGGCGATCACGTAACGCTCTTGTGATTCGTTACACCAGATTTCCAGCGGTGTCATACCCGGTTCGTCATTGGGTATGTCACGCAGTTCGAAACGACCGCCTCGCCCCCCGTCACTGACAAGCTCTGGCATGGCGTTGGATAAGCCACCCGCGCCTACGTCGTGAATAAAGGCAATCGGGTTATCTGAGCCGAGTTGCCAACAGCGATCGATGACCTCTTGGCAACGCCGTTCCATTTCAGGGTTATCGCGCTGTACTGAGGCAAAATCAAGGTCTTCTGCTGACTCGCCCGATGCCATCGACGACGCAGCGCCGCCACCCAGACCGATGTTCATCGCCGGGCCACCTAACACCACCAGTTTGGCACCCACAGGGATGTCGTCTTTTTGCACGTGGGCTTCGCGGATATTACCCAAGCCACCGGCAATCATGATCGGCTTATGATAACCGCGTACCTCTCGGCCGTTATGACTGTTCACGGTTTGCTCGTAAGTACGGAAGTAACCCGTTAGCGCTGGACGACCAAATTCATTGTTAAATGCGGCCCCGCCGAGTGGCCCCTCGAGCATAATATCGAGTGCACTGACGATACGCGCAGGCTTGCCGTAGTTTTCTTCCCACGGTTGTTTGAAGCCTGGAATATTTAAGTTGGATACGCTAAAGCCCACCAAACCCGCTTTGGGTTTTGAGCCGATACCGGTGGCGCCTTCATCACGGATTTCCCCACCCGAACCGGTCGCTGCGCCGGCATAAGGGGCAATCGCTGTCGGGTGATTGTGCGTCTCGACCTTCATCAAAATATGAATCGGTTCGTGGCTATAGCTGTAGGTGGTTGATTCAGGTGACGGATAAAAGCGCCCTGCTTCGTGCCCTTCCATCACCGCGGCGTTGTCTTTGTATGCCGACAACACATAGTCTGGCGTCACTTCAAAGGTGTTTTTGATCATCTTAAATAGCGACTTTGGCTGTGCTTCGCCATCAATAGTCCAGTCTGCGTTAAAGATCTTATGGCGACAGTGCTCCGAGTTTGCTTGGGCAAACATATACAACTCGATGTCGTTGGGGTTACGCCCTAACTTCTTGAAGTTTTCTAATAGATAATCGATTTCGTCATCCGCGAGCGCCAGACCGAGCGATACGTTGGCGTCTTCTAGCGCTGAACGGCCTTCGGCCAGAATATCAACGTTGGATAAGGGGGCTGGCTCAGCTTGTTGAAACAGCTTTTCAGCATCACTCATGTGATACAGCACGCTCTCGGTCATGCGGTCATGCAGTAGTAATGCGGCTTGCTTTTGCTCTTCCGCTGATAAATCACCTTCCAGATAGTACGCAACGCCGCGTTCAATACGATGGACTTCTTTAATGTCGCAGTTATGGGCAATGTTGGTTGCTTTTGATGCCCAAGGCGAAATAGTGCCAAGGCGTGGGACGACCAAAATAAGCGTACTGGATTCGCTGGGTGATTGTTGTTGAGCGGTGGGGCCGTAGGTTAGCAGTTGCTTGAGAATGTCGTGATGCGCGTCGGAGAGTGTGTTGCGAAGGTGAATAAAGTGCTGATACTCCGCATATAAACTCTTTATGGGGATCCCCGCATGTTTGAGTTGTTCAAGCTTTTTTGTAATTTTGAACGCCGATAAGGCAGGTGAACCACGAAAGATTTCCACGACAACAGTCTCCAACGCTTGTGTAAAATTTGCGCGGCGATTATATCGAAAAATCCCTCTGCCTGCCATGTTTGACTTTGGCTTTTTAAGTGACAGCTTAGGAACTGATCTGCTAGGATCAAGTTCCACCTGCAAAGGAGTCTTTTATGTCACAACGCCGAATTAATAAGACCGCCAATGACGCTCGTCGCCGTGCTGTTGTCCGTGCTCGCCGTAAACGAATTATCGAGCGCCGAGAAAAATGGTTCCGCTTGGTGAAAAAGGAAGGCTCACCCAAGATAGAAAGCTAAGCTTCGGCTTAGCTTTTTACGTTTTTATATGAAGAAAGTTATAGCATTTTCAACATTTCACATCGTGAAGTGTTATTAATAGAATTTATACTACATTCAAAATGTATTTTTTACAGTCTTTGACGTCAATTTTTCACGTTAAAGAATATCTACTCTAAATTTTTGTAAATTCACTTGTTACAGCGATAAACTTCCTTTCGTCAGATTAAGCAACCGGGGCGTCTCGTATGGACACGCAGACATTCGGTGGTTGGTATGTGCTTAAAACGAAACCGCGTCAGGAAGACCGGGCACTGGAAAATCTCAACCGCCAAGGCTTTAAATGTTTCGGACCTAAGTTAAATGTCGAACGCATTGTTCGTGGCAAGCGCAGCTTGCGCACGGAGCCACTCTTCCCTGGATATGTTTTTGTGCAATCTGACGAGCTAGCTGAACAGTTTTATAAACTGCGCAGTACGTATGGGGTACACTCGCTCGTGCGGTTTGGCGACAGAATCCCAAAGCTTCCGCAGTCATGGATAGACACCTTTAAAGGCAAGGATGCCTTGGCGGAAACTCGAGCACCTAAAATTGGCGATCAGGTGGAGATCAACGAAGGTCCGTTTAAAGGATTTATGGCAAAAGTCATTGGCCTCGATGGCGAGTCACGCTGTTTTGTCTTACTCGAGTGGATGCAAAAGGAAGTGAAAGCCTCGCTATCCTACAATGAGCTGCAACTGCATTAATACGTTTATAAACGCCCTTGATCATCTAACCATTTAAGTGTGTCGTAAAAACGGCGTATATTTCCTACATACGTAACCGGTTCATCACCCCGTGCAAAGCCAAATTTGGTTTGGCGATAAAACTGCTTTTGTCTTAATAATGGCAAGCGCTGTTTCACATCTAGCCAACGATCGGGGTTGCCGCCTTGTCGCTCTGTTAACACTCGCGCATCCTCAAGATGACCAAAACCAATGTTATAAGCCGCTAAGGCAAACCAGGTTCTATCGGGCTCTGGAATGCGAGCAGGAATTCGCTGCAGCATACGCTCAAAATAACGCGCTCCACCTCGAATGCTTTGTTCTGCATTGAGCCGACTCTTAACGCCCATCGCTTTAGCAGTTGGCAGTGTCAGCATCATCATACCGCGCACACCGGTGGGCGATACCGCGCGAGGATTCCACAACGACTCTTGATACGAGATTGCCGCTAACAAACGCCAGTCGAGATCGCCCGAATGTTGCTTAAACAGATCGATGTATTTTGGAAGCTGCTGCTCGACTGCATCAATAAATAAGCTCGTGGTGACGTAATTAAACTGTTTTACATGACCAAAGTGCTTTTCTTTCAGGTACGCTAAACGCCCGCTATCACGCACTTCACCAAAATATTCAATGACTGCGGCATACAGTGAGTCGTCGGGTGCATTTTTTAATGCCCAAGCGACTTGTAACTCACGTTGCGTGGTGAATGCCACGCTCAGTCCCGGATGCGCACGTCGTTGTACTTCGAGTTGGTTGCTATCAGCGATGGTGTAGTCGATTTCCTCGCGATCAACCATGCGCATCAGTTCAACGGCATCATGGTCACTGGTCGAGCGCCAGTTTAGCTCGGGGAACTCATCTTCAATGGAACGTAAAAACTCTTCATGGGAACTGCCCTGTACGACCACTATCTCGCCATCGTCGACTTGCGCCCAGTCGCGTGGCCGTTGCCTTGAGCCTTGTTTAAATATGAGTTTATGACTGATTTCATCGTAGGGTGGCCCAAATCTAAATAGCTCACGTCGGTTAGCGGTTTCATCAAGCCCTGCGGCGACGATATCGACCTCGCCACGCTGCAATAGCGCAAACAGATCGGCGACATCAAAGCGAGGCACCATGCGCACTTCAACGCCCATGCGACGAGCAAACCGTTGTGCGAGTTCGTACTCGAACCCCTGCTCGACTTCATGATCGTAATAGAAGCTGGTGGGGTTCATCAGTGTACCCACCCGCAACACCTGTCGCTCTTTAACGATTTGCAGTTGGTTGGGCGTAGGCTGCGGCGTACAGCCTTGCAACCCAAGTAAAAAGGTTACTAACAGCGCCGCACCACACCACTTTACTACCACTGACTTCATCTACAGTGACTCAAGTGTCCAGTTAACGTATAGGTTAACGCCGGTTTTTAATGCATCTTCGTCGGCATAAAAATACGGCGAGTGATTACTCGGCTCCGACGCCATATCCCGATCTTCGGGCGTTACGCCTAAGAATACAAACATCCCTGGGACTTCTAACGCATAGTATGAGAAATCCTCTGCGCCGGTAACCAATGGCACTTCTTTCACGTTGTCTGCGCCAGCAATTTCGCGAGTAATCGGTAGCATTTCGTCAACGAGGTCAGGGTTGTTCACCGTGACAGGATAGCCTAAATCGATTTCTACGTCCGCTTCAGCACCATTCGCCTCGGCAATAGTTTCCGCAGTGTGCGTCAGACGCTTGTGAATATCCGCACGAATATCCATGTCGAAATTACGGATGGTACCTATTAAGGTGACGTCATCGGGAATGATGTTATTGCGCACGCCCCCTTCGACAATACCAAAGGATACGACGGCAGGTGCTTTAGTGATATCCGTTTGGCGGCTGATAATCGTTTGCGCACTATTAATAATCTGTGCTGACGTCACAATGGGATCAACCCCTGCCCATGGACGCGAGCCGTGGGTTTGTTTGCCTTTGACGGTAATTTCAAATTTATCCGATGACGCCATTAATGGGCCTTTACGATAACCAATATGCCCGGTCGGGAAACCCGCCCAAACATGAATACCGAATACACGCTCAGGCTTATAGTCAGGAAATACATCACTGAACAGGCCTTGTTTTAGCATTAACTCAGCGCCGCCTTCCTCGCCCTCGGGCGCACCCTCTTCTGCGGGCTGGAAAATGAACAATACATTGCCGTTAAGCTCATCACGCATACTGGTGAGCTTCTCGGCTGCTCCCATCAACATAGCGACATGGGTATCGTGTCCACACGCGTGCATAACACCGACTTCCTTGCCGCGATAGGTTGACTTCACGGTTGATTTAAATGGCACATCGGTTTTTTCAGTGACCGGTAAGGCATCCATATCAGCCCGTAATGCCACCGTGGGGCCATCACCACTGCCTTTTAATAGACCCACCACACCGGTGTGAGCGATATCGGTTTTAACTTCTAATCCAAGTTCGCGCAGATGGTTAGCCACCATCTTAGCCGTTTCGTATTCACGGTTACTCAATTCAGGATTGGCGTGAATATGACGACGCCAATCAATCACTTGTTGCTCCAGGTTACTATCAATCATCACCGGTGATTGCTGTTGTGCGTGCGTTGGTAGCGCCCAAGCGCTTATTACCGCTGCCGTTGTCAGTGCAAATGCCCAGTTCTTCATTGTTGTTCTCCCTGTGATGGGGGTTGGCCGCAAAATTTGGATGTCTTTAACCTTAGTCTGCGCTAAAATCGCTGCCATGACAACTGATGAAATCTACATGCAACGCGCCCTTGAGTTGGCGCAAAAAGCCGCTGACGAGGATGAAGTGCCAGTCGGTGCGGTACTGGTGCTTGATGACACGATTATTGGCGAGGGCTACAACCAGGTCATCACATTATCGGACCCCAGTGCCCATGCCGAGGCGCAAGCAATTCGTGCGGCAGGTAAAAACGTCGACAACTACCGTCTGGTCGACTCGTCCTTATACGTTACCCTAGAGCCCTGTGCAATGTGTGCGGGACTCATTACTCATGCGCGCGTTAGACGCTTGGTTTATGGTGCGCCCGATCCGCGCACCGGCGCAGCAGGCACGGCGATTGAAGTCCTTAATCATGCCTCAATGAACCACCGCGTTGAGATAACGTCGGGCGTGTTAGCGGAGCCCTGCGGCGATATTCTGCGCCAGTTTTTCAGAGCTCGCCGAAAGAAGGCCTCAACCGATAGCAGCGCCGGTGATAGCAAAGGCAACGATTGACGCACCGCCCGCCAGTAACGCATAAGGTAGTTGCGTACGTACGTGGTCGATATGCTCGGTGCCAGATGCCATGGAGGCAATGATGGTGGTGTCCGAAATCGGCGATGCATGATCACCGAAAATACCACCCGATATCGCTGCCGCGATAAACGGTGCCAACGGCAAATTGAGCGACATTGCGATAGGAATCGCCAATGGCAACATGATGGCGAAGGTACCCCAGCTTGAACCAATAGAAAAGCCCGTTAATGCCGCCAGCACGAATATCAGCGGTAACAACATCCAAACCTGTATGCTGCCATCCAGAATCGAGGCTAAAAACTCGCCCGTTCCCATATCACGCGTTAGACCACCTAAGGTAATGGACAGCCACAAAATTACCGCGAGTGGCAAGATGTTCCATGCGCCCTGCAAGGCAGCTTTGATGATGGTGAGTAGCGACGTTTTACGTACCCATTTTGTACCCACGATGGCAATCGCCAGCGCAGTATAGATAGCAATAAACACGCTTAAGGTGCCATCGCCTTTAACCAGAACGCCGTTACCCGTAATTAATAACATCACCGGTACCATCACCACGAGGCTCAACAGCGACGTTAATACGACAGCCGTGCCTTTACCATAGCTCGGTTTGCTTTTACCTTCTTCACCCCAATTATGTTTAGATACGCGGTCGGGCTGTGCATTACGCTCGAACGCTTTCATCGGACCGATGTTCCAGTCAAACCACGCCACTAAAAGCGCCAACAGGACTGCGAAGATAGCGTAGAAGCTAAAGCCTAACGACTGAATAAATACCCATAAGGGTTCTTCAACGCCTTGTTTAGCGATCAGTGTGAGATTAAAGGCGCCCCATGCGTTGAGTGGAATCAAAATACAAATTGCAGCACAGGTGGAATCCACGATGTAGGCGAGTTTTTCGCGCGAAATACCCAGGCGATCGTAGAGCGGACGCGAGGTCGTGCCAGCAATCATGATTGTGACGTTGGATTCGATAAATACTACGACACCCAGTACCCACGTCATCATGCGTGCGCGGCGTTTGTTTTCAACCCACTGACGCTGTTCCAGTTTTTGCACAAACTGCTTAAAGGTACCGCCCTTTTCTAGCACGCCAAATAAGGCACCAATACCCAATGTAAAGAACCACACCAGCATGTTGCTGCTGTCGGTCAGGGTACTCCAGCTCGACCACCCGATCCCTTGCGCCATACTTTGGATGGACGGCCAAAATAAAATGATATTAGCGAGTAAGATACCGCCAATCAGTGCCAATAGAACGCGTCGCGTCACTATGGCAAAAATGATGGCAAGTAGTGAGGGTAGTAAACTGGTCCAGCTCAGTTCCATAGTGGCTTTTATCTAATAAGTGATTGAGCGAGGTTAGCGGAATTAGCGGTAGGCGGCAAGATATGAAAAGAAAAAGGCCGCTCAAATGAGCGGCCTTTTTAGCTGTTTTATAACGCGTGCTTAGAATTTGTATTCGAAGCCTACACGTACTGACCACAATGAAGGCGCACCTGCACGTGATTGAACACGTGGGTCACGGAAGCTTTCAAATACGTACTGACCTTGGTCGTTGATGCTGACATCAGCCACTGTCACAGCGCGTGGGAAGCTTGCTTCGTACAATACACCCCAGTCGTCGTTCAACAAGTTACCGAGGTTTTCAACAACGAAGAAGGCTGACGCTTCGTGGTCGCTGCTGAATGCTGGTAATTGTTGTTCCATACGGAAATCAACTTTGGTCCACCACTTCGAGTTGAACTCGTTGCGTGGTGCGATACCACCTGCGTACTCACCTAATCCTTGTGAGTTGATGAAGTCAAAGAACGCTTGAGTATCAAACGGGTTGCCGTCGTCATCCATGCCTGCTACGAAGTTAGGATCATCAGCACCGGTTGGTACGTACAGTAACTGGCGACCTTGGTAAGCAACATCACCAAATGCACCGTCAGACATCGTGAACGAGTATGGACGACCTTCGTTACGCGTTGCGAATAAGGTCATGGTGTTCTCGTAACCCATGATTTCTGAAGTGTACGTTGCACGGAACGTGAAACGGTGTGGGATCTCGTAGTTAGAGGTCGACACGCCTGGGTTCTGTGGATTCGCTGTTGCTAAGTTAGTGTAGTTAGAGAACGCCACTGAGCTGGTCATTGGGTTCACGTCTTCTGCACGGTTGTAAGCGTATGCGAAGCTCCAGTCTAAACCGAAGTCGTATGACTTGTTCAATGCCAATGACACGGTCGTTTGTGAACCTGAATCGCCTTTAACATTGGTCAACAAGAAGTCATCGCCTTGGTCACGACCGTCAGTAGACAGTTCGCTGAAGATAGGACGACCATCTGGTGCGGTGCCCGTTTGCTCTAAACCAAGGTTGTAGATGACCGCTGCGTCTTTCTTCTCGGTGTGTAAGAAGTCAACCAATAACACGTAGTCGTTATCGAACGTGTAAGTTGCACCCAACGCGTATTTCCACTCGTTTGGCAATTCGAAGTTAGGATCCATGGTGTTGATTGGACCTTCACCGTTCGCATTGGCCACTTCGTCAAACAGGTTTTGTGGAATGTCGTAGATTGGACGACCTTCACCTGTGTGAGGAATGTTGAATAAGGTGTTACCGCCTGCGAAGAAATCATCAAATAGGTTCGCTTCGTACTGAGTGACACCGTTGTTAGAGTAATTGTTAGAGATCCATACGTTCGGGTTGCCGCCTGAATACAAGCCAACGCCACCACGTACTTCTAACTGTGGGCTCACAAACCAGTTGAAACCAAAACGTGGTTGCAGTAAGTCCTGGCCGTCCATGTTTTGCTGGTTAGAGAAACCATAAAGGTCCTCTACCAATGGGTTGTTTACTGGGTTATCGCTGCTGGTGTACCAGTCATAACGCAAACCGTAAGTAAAGGTGATGTCCATTGGTGCGTAGTAGTACTCATCCTGAACGTACGCCGTGTTTACAGCGTAAGAGAATTCTGCTGCCGCGTCCGTTGGGTTGTTGGTACCTGCTGCGCTTTCATAAATTACGCGGCTTGGTGTACCGGCTTCAAACGCATCGATAGAACCGAAGCGGTATTCACCTTGTGCTTCTTGTACGAACAAGTTGTAAACGTCGTATTTCTCTTGCTCGATACCGGCAGAGATGATGTGGTCGCCCGCAAGGTAAGTACCTTTTAATTTGAAGAACGTCGTGTCGTACTTCAATTTGTTTGCATGACGCGAGTCATCTGCACCCAAGTATACGGTTGCATCGTTAACGCCGATTTGAACTTCACCAAACTCGGTGCCGCCTAATGGGTTAACACGTGCGTCTAACTCTGAGTAACCGACACGTACTTCGGTTGAGAAGTTATCCGTCCAGTCAGAGAAGAACTCACCGACATATGAAGTGAACTTAGAACCACGCTCATAGAAGTGGTTTGAGAACTCAAGCTCATCAGCATCGCCGTCTGATTCGGCAATTGAGAAGCCGTCGTTGTAGTTGTACGTGAATGATGCACGGTGCGCGTCATTGATGTACCAATCTAACTTAGCAAGGAACTTCTCGTCTTCAACTGGCAAGCTCGCAGGGAACGTGCCTGGGTCATAGTTGTAGTTGTTGATCGCGATTTGACGAATACGTTCTGCGTCTGCTGCAGACACACCCAATACAGGTGATGCTACGCCGGTGCCTTCTGGGCCGCGGTCAAAGGTGTCAGAACCTTCAAGTTTTTCGTATGAGGTAAAGAAGAACAATTTGTCTTCTAAGATAGCGCCGCCGACATTAAAGCCGTAACGTTTTTCGTTGAATGCGCCTACGTTAATAGTATCGCCTTCAAGCTCACTACCTTGTAATGAATCGTTGGTGTAGTCAAAGAACACACCACCGAACATTTCGTTGTCACCTGATTTGGTAACAGCGTTGATGTTACATGCGGTGAAACCACCGTACTGCACATCAAACGGTGCGAATTCTACTGCAACCTGTTCGATTGCATCATAAGAGAAAGGCATACGCTCTGTTGGATAACCGCTTGAGTTCAAGCCGAAGTTATCGTTCATACGCACACCGTCAACAGTCAAGCTGTTGAAACGCGGGTTTGCGCCACCACACTGGATGTCGCCTGCGTTGGTTTCGTTGATGTAGATACGTGGGTCGATACGTACTACGTCTTTTAGGTCACGGTTAGCAGCCGGGGCGTCTTGCAAATCTTCGAGGTTGAAGTTTGCCGCAGGGCTGTTGCTACCGTACAACGCGTTAGTCGGTGCTGTACCGGTCACGCTGATTGTTTCGATATCTTGCGGTTCAAGTACCACATTCACGGTCTCTGAGTCACCCAACGTGAGGTAAACGTTTTCGATGACTTGGCTTTGGCCGTTAGGACCTTTAACCATCAAAGTGTATGGACCACCGACAGGCAAACCACGTGATGAGAACGTGCCTTGTGCGTTAGTCGTTAAGGTTTTGACTGAGCCAGTGCGTTCATCACGCAACTGAATAGTTGCACCGCTAATGATGGTGCCTGATTCTGCAGTGACAACACCACGAATGCTCGATGAGGTGTCTTGTGCAAGCGCGGCACCTGATACAGTCATTGCAATGGCGGCTGCCAATGCGGTGCGCTTAAAAGTTGAATTAAACATGTGTGTTCATCCCCGTTAGTTCAACACTGTTGTTATGTGATTCAGTCCGTGAAGTGTAAATCTCGATCATGTCAGTTCTGTGACATGACTAAAAAAAAGCCCCTCAACAAAATTGAGGGGCTCTGAGCCTTAGAACTCGTAACGTACGCCGAGTTTGACAGACCATGATGATGCGCCAATGTCGTACTGGTCATAGTTCTGCGGAGCATAACCATTGAACAGACGATCGATTTGGTATTTACCATCATCCGATAATCCACCGAAGTCATACAGGTTGACCTGCGGGTAACCTAAACGCTCTTCAACACCCCAGTCGCTGTTCAGCAAGTTAGCGAAGTTGTCGATGGTGAAGTACAAGGTACCACGGTGACCTTCAGCAAAACCTGGGATCTGTTGCTTGATGCTTAAGTCGATATCAGTAATCCATGGCTGAGTACCGCTGTTACGGTCCATGATGTAACCGCCTGGTGCGATACCGGCACGGTCAAGTACTGCGCTCAACTCGTCCCAAGATACTGAGTTCGCCCAATCTACATTTGGATCGTTTGGACCTGATGGGATGTAAGCGAGGTAAGCTGACTGCGAGTAGAAGTCAACGGTATCGCCGAAGTCGCCATCTTGGTACATGCTCATAGTGTAGCTGAATGGACGGCCTGAACGACGCTCATAGAATAAGTTGATGTTAGTTTTGTAACCATCAAAGAATTCTTTTTCGTAACCTAAGGTTACTTTGAAGCTGTGTTCGATCTCGTAATCACCACGTGCAGAGAACGGCTGGTTACGTGTTTTAACTACGTAGTGCTTGTAGTTACTTTCTGCTTGTGATGAAGAACCTGGTGATACTTCTTCAACGTCTTGGTTCGTGTAGCTCATGGTCAAGTTAAGACCGTTATCCCACTGCTTAGCCAAAGACTGAGTGAAGATATAGCTGCGACCATGCTCTTCTGCGTTGGTCATCATGATATCGAAGTTATCTGAGCGGTTGCCGCTGTAGATGCTTTCGTAGATAACACGCTCACCGTCTGCTGTTGTATCAACAGGCGTCAACGCAGTGTTCAACCATACTGACTCGTCTTGCTTACGCACGTACAAGAATGACGTTGTTGCGCGGAAGTCGTCACCCACCATTGGGATATCGAAGCTGTAGTCAGCTGCTAACTGTGCACGCCAGTCGCTTGGCAATTCAAAGTTAGGGTCGATGTAGTTGGTGCTACCTGCGCCTTGCTGCAGTGAGTCTTGGATCGCTTGTGGTACTTGTGTGAAGTCCGCAGGATCTGAGCTGTTAGCGAAGTAATCGTTGATGAAATCGCTGTTTGCCGCTACCAGCGTGATACCGTCTTTAGTGAACGGGTTACTGTACCAAACGTTAGGCACACCGCCGTAGAAACGACCTAAACCACCACGTAAAGTAACGTCGTCGTTCAAGTAGTACTTGAAGCTCACGCGTGGCAATACGATGTCCATACCGTCTAGGTTTTCTTGGTTAGAGAAACCGTAGGTATCAACAAAGTTTTGGTTCAAAGTTGGCTTGTCATCTGATGACAAACGCTCGTAACGAACACCGGCTGTCAACTCAAGGTCAGTTGTTGGGTAGAAAGTATCTTCTACATACAGCGCTGTCGTGTAACGTACTGCGTCATAAGCGGCATCTTCTGGGTTGCCTGTGTAGGCGTTCTGATATGAGAAGTCATACGTACCGTTGAAGTTACCTACTTCACGATTTTCGA